>NZ_JBEZKL010000009.1:100333-108053 GCF_040704695.1 Streptomyces sp. NPDC048411 | reverse complement strand
GCCAGCACTCGACGTGGAAGATCCCGCTGGTCACGCCGAGCGCCTTCAGGGCCCGGGCGGCCTCCTCCCCGATGTCGTCGTGCTGTCCCTGCGGCAGTCTTACGGGGGTGACATGGCCGGCCTCCACGAAGGTGCCCTCGGCCAGCAGCTTGCGGGTGATGGCGAGCACTCGAGGACTGCCCCCGGTCACCATTCCCTCGATGCTGAACTCCGGCCCGGAGACGAATTCTTCGACCAGAACCACGTCGGTACCGCCACCGCCACCGCCGCTGCGCGCCAGAGCCAGCGCGTCCACGGCCTGGCGGGCATGCGCCACCAGCACGACACCGGCGCTGCCCGCCGCATCACGCGGTTTGACCACGACGGGTCCGCCGTGTGCTTCCAGGAAGCCGACGATTTCCTCGGCGGACGAGCACAGGGCGAGAGCGGGCTGCCGGAACCCCTGCGCGCGGAGCACCTCCCGGCACCGGTCCTTGCTCCGCACCGTCCGTACGAGCTCCGGTGGATTCCCGGCGAGACCGAGCGCCGCCGCCACCGCGGCCACGGCGACCACCGCATACTCGCGAAAGCCCATCACCGCGTCCACCGGGTGATCGCGCCGGTAGTCCAGGGCCCAGGAGACACAGGCCGCGGGATCCGTGTAATCCACGGCGTGTGTCTCGTCCGCGAGCGCCGCGTACTCCGGGGCGGCGGCCAGCGCCTCCGCCGTGTCGGTCACCACGACCCGGCTGCCCCTCGCCCTGATCTGGGTGAGCGCGCGCAGGCTCAGATCACGGCCGTGCCCGGCGTGGACGGGGGCGGCTCCGCCCAGGATCAGCACCGTACTCATGCCGACCACCACACCGAGAAGACGGTCAGCGGGGTACTGCCCGTGCTGCGCACGCGATGTGGGCGGCGGGTGGCGAAGTGGAAGGAGTCGCCGGTACGCACGGGGTGCTGCTGTCCGGCGTACTCCACCGTGCCTTCCCCGCTGCCGACGAACCAGGTCTCCACCACGTCATGAACGTCGATGTCCGTGACGGCGCCCGGGGGGACGACGAAGACGGACGAGGAGAAGGGCGCCGGGATCGCGCCCAGATCGTGCTCGCGCAGCACAATGCCGTCAGGGCCGGGGAACTCCGCGAGCAGAGCCACCGGGCCGCCGGTGGAATCGGCCGCAGCAGTGCGGGAGATCATGAGTCGTCCCTTCCGGACCGAGCGGACCGAGGTGCGTGGGTGGGGAGGAGATCCAGGGCCGAATCGGGCCGGCCGGTCACGTCCGACGCCCGGCTCCAGGCGATTGTGGAGGTGTCCCGGTCCGCCGGATACAGCTCGCGGCCCGCGACCGCGTTGGCGATGACGACATTGCGCCAGGCCATCAGGGACAGGTTGGAGTCGGCCACGCCATGGGTGTGCCTGGCCGCGTTCTGGACGTAGATCCGGCATTCCGCCGGACCGTCGAAGTCGATCGAGTAGTCCTCGCGGACCCGGAAGCCGTCCTCGTCCACCGGAATCAACGTCCGCAATGGCTCCAGGAACTCCGGCAGCCGGTAGTGGTAGCCGGTGGCCAGCACCACGAGGTCGGCGGGTTCCTCCCTGAGGGTGTCGGTGTCCGCGTCGCGCGAGACCACCCGTAGCGGGCCGCTGCCCGTGCCGCCCTCGACGCCGACCACTTCCTGCCCCGGGCACAGGCGGTACGCGCACCGGCCGGGCTCCAGGGTGTCGAGGCGGTACAGCTGCGCATAGATCGCGTCGAGGAGATCGGCCGAGACCCCGTCGCTGGCCAGCCGCTGTTCCTCCATCAACTGCGTGCGGCGGCCGACCGGTAACTCGGTGAAGTGCCGTACGTAACGGGGGAAGAACCACTCGTTGGCGAACGCGGAATCGTCCAGCGGCAGGAAGCCGTCCCGCCGGGTCGACCAGACCAGCGACGCGGGCTGTTCGCGCGCGTCGCCCAGGAGCCAGTGCACGATCTCGGCCCCCGACTGACCGCCCCCGATCACCACCACGCGCCGGCCCCTGGTCGTGGGCCGCTTCCGCATGATCTCGGCCGCGTGGACCACGCGGTCACTGCGCCTTCCGGCGAATCCGGGGACGTAGGGCTCGCGGCCCGTACCGAGGACGAGATTCCTGGTCCGGACGGGATCGCCGGAGCGGCCGCGTACCGCGAACACCCCGTTGTCCAGGCCGATGTCGGTGATCTCGCTGTCAAAGGTGAGCTGCGGCAGCAAGCCGGCGGCCCAGCGGTAGTACTGCTCGAACTCCTGCCGGGCCGTACCCGACCGGGAGGCGATCAGATGCCGGTACAGCCGACCGTGCACGGACAGGAAGTTCAGGAAGGAGAAGCGGGACGTGGGGTCGGCCAGCGTGACCAGATCCTTGAGCGGAGAGACCTGCAGTTGGGCCTCCGGCAGCATGGCGCCGTCGTGCCAGGCGAACGCGGGCCGGCGTTCGAAGAAGCGGGTTTCCACGCTGGGTACCGGATCGAGCAGGGCGGCCAGGCCCAGGTTGGCCGGCCCCACCCCGATGCCGACCAGATCAGCCCACGTGCTCGTTCCCGGGGACCGGGTGCTGCTCACCGGGCCCCTTCCGCCACACACTTTCTCGTCGGCAACGTCGGATGCATGAGTAACAACTCCTCGGAAAAAGGCGGCATTTGCTCCCGCCGTTCAAGATCGATTTGCGGCTCTGAGGAGAGTCTGCCGAGGTGGACGATCATGTGCGTCCTGCAGATCTGTATGAACGCCGGGCCCGCCTGCTCCGGAACGGCGAATTGAGCAGCCAAGATCGTCGCTGCTACTGACGGGCCTCATCGGAGGCTGCGACGGGAGCGCGCTCGTCCGCCAACGTGGCGCAATTAATGGGTGATTGGTGGGCAGCTCAGTCGAACAGCCGCTCCAGCACAACCGCGACCCCGTCCGCCTCGTTCGTCAGCGTCACCTCGTCCGCTGCCGCCTTCAGGTCGGGGTGGGCGTTGGCCATCGCGACGCCGTGCCCGGACCGGCGGAACATCGGCAGGTCGTTGGGCATGTCGCCGAAGGCGATCGTGGCCGCCGGATCCACCCCCAGGGTCTCGGCCGCCAGGGCCAGCCCGGTGCCCTTGTCGACGCCGTACGGCTGGAGTTCGACGGTGTCGGGGCCGGACAGGATGACGGTCGCCAGGTCGCCGACAACCGCGCGGGCCGCGTCCGCGAGTGCGTCGTCCGTCAGGTCGGGGTGGCGGATGAGGGCCTTGATGATCGGCGCCGCCCACAGTTCGTTGCGGTGGTCGACCCGTACGGCGGGCAATGCGGGGTGGGGCATCAGGTACCCCGGCTCGATCAGCGTCCGCCCGTCGGTTCCGTCCTGGTCCACGGCCGCGAAGACCGGCCCGACCTGGGCCTCGATCTTGCCGAGCGCGGTGTCGGCCAGCTCCCGGTCCAAGGTCGCCGCGCGAATGATCTGCCCGGCCCCGGCGTCGTACAGCTGCGTGCCCTGCCCGCAGACCACCGGACCCCGGTACTCCAGCCGTGCGAGCAGGTCCCGTATGCCGGGCACGGGCCGTCCGGTGACCACGATGTGCCGGGCCCCCGCCGCGGCGGCCCGGGCGAGCGCGGCACGGGAGCGGGGGCTCACGGTGTCGTCGCGGCGCAGCAGGGTGCCGTCCAGGTCCGTGGCGACGAGGGCATATATGGGTGGGGTGGGCATGCCATAACCCTAGGGAGATCCGCTTCCGGGCGTACGGCCCTGACCTGCGCGGACGGTCGGGGTTCGAGGGGCGACGGACGGTCCGGCAGGGGCATATGCGCAGGAACTGTGCAGAGCGAGCGGTCTGTCCGGGGTCCAGCCCTCCCATGCCCGCGCCAACGGGTTACGCGTCCCGGTTGCCCGGGCGGCCGCCAGGGACATTCCCTGAGTCTCCGTCATGCTCACTGCACGCAGAACTCGTTGCCCTCCGGATCGGCGAGCACCCACCACGTGCCGCCCGGCTCCTCCACCTTGCGCAGCCGGGTCGCGCCCAGGCCCTCCAGTCGCGCCGCCTCGGCGTCGCGGCGCCCCGGGCCGGCGTGCACGTCCAGGTGAAGCCGGTTCTTTTCCGTCTTCGGCTCCGGTACGCGCTGGAACAGCAGCCGTCGCCCGAGTCCCGTGCCGCTCTCCTCCTCGTGCGGATCGTCCGGGTGACGCGCCGCCGCGAGATCCCGCCAGGCCCGGCGGTCGTGCGACTTGACGGTCACCGCTTCCGGTACGGCTCCGAGCGCCAGCAGCCGTTCAATCAGCGGACTGTTGTCCTCCACGAGATAGCCGAGGGCCTCGGCCCAGAAGTCGGCCTGGGCGTGCGGGTCGGTGGCGTCGATGACGAGCTTCCAGTGGAGAGTCATGGAAACTGTTTATAGTGGTTACATGAGTGAGTCGGCAACGGGCGCGCCGGGACTGGTCCTTCACACCTCCCAGGGGCGTCCGTATCGCTTCGATCCCGGCGCCCTGTGCCTGGAGCTGCTGCCCACCGGCGGGCACAGCACGTATACGCAGTACGAGAAGCTGCACACGCCCGCCGATCTGGTGCGGTGGGCGGGGGAGAGCCGGCTGGCGTCCGGACCGGATCTCGCGGATCTCGCCGTGAGCGATGATGAGCTGGCCCGCGCTCATGAACTCCGCGCCGCACTCTGGCGGTTGACCACGGCCCTGGCGCACGGGCAGGCGGCCGACCCGGCGGACATCGAGGTCGTGAACGCCGTGGCCGCCGCACCGCCGCTCGTGCCCCGCATTGCCGCCGGATCCGGCAGGGAGTGGGCACCCGGGGCCACCGGCAGCGCACTCCTGTCGACCGTCGCCCGCGATGCGGTGGGGCTCTTCACCGGGCCGTACGCCCAACGGATCCGCGAATGCGGCGCCCACAACTGCCTGTTGCTTTTCGTCGACACCTCGCGTCCCGGCAAGCGGCGTTGGTGCGCGATGGAGCGGTGCGGAAACCGTCAGAAGGTACGCGCGCACCGCGCGCGCCATCTCGAAGGGGACGTGTGACATGCCGATAGCTGCGCCGATCACTGTCGCCAGTCCTGAGTCCATGCGCTGGTGATATCCGGCAAAGCCCCACGCATGGCGTGGACTTGGGACTCTCGGAAGCATGCGCACAGAGCTGCGGGGACGTCTAGGTTGGTGAGTGATCGCCTGAACAACGACCCGCAGGAGGCATCCCCGTGTCAGACCGTGACCCCAGACCTGATTCCGCCGCGGAGATACGCGCACGGATCGACACGAGTACGCCGCACTCCGCGCGCTTCTGGAACTACTTCGTGGGCGGCAAGGACAACTACGAGAAGGACCGTGAGCTCGGAGACCACATCAAGGAGATCTTCCCCGGACTCGTCGACGTAGCACTCACGAGTCGTCACTTCCTCGGGCGCGTGGTCCGGCATCTGGCCGGGGAGCAGGGCATCCGTCAGTTCCTGGACATTGGAACCGGTTTGCCGACGGCCGACAACACCCATGAGGTCGCCCAGCGGGTTGCGCCGGATGCGCGGATCGTGTATGTCGACAACGATCCGCTGGTACTGACCCATGCCCGCGCGCTGCTCACCAGCACGCCTGAGGGAGAAACGGCGTATCTCGACGCCAACCTGTATGAGCCCGAGGCCGTCTTGAAGGCCGCCGCGAAGACGCTTGATTTCTCTCAGCCGGTTGCCCTCATGATCCTCAATACTCTTGGCCACGTCGCCGATTACGACCAGGCCAGAGCTCTCGTATCTCAACTCATGGCAGGCCTGCCGTCCGGCAGTTACCTGGTCATCAGCGACTCCACCTCCACCAGTGCAGGCATGATCGCAGCGTCGGAGGCGTACAACTCCAGCGGAGCGATCCCCTACTACGTGCGCAGCATCGAAGAGATCACCGGATTCTTCGACGGCCTCGATCTGGCCGACCCCGGAATCGCCCAGGTCACGCAGTGGCGCCCCGAACCCGGCATCGCGTCTGGCAGCGCGACGTCAGTCGATGCCTACGGCGGGGTGGGCCGCAAGCCGTAGCCCGTCCGGTGACCACGATGTGTCGGGCCCCCGCCGCAGCGGCCCGGGCGAGCGCGGCACGGGAGCGGGGCTCACGGTGTCGTCGCGGCGCAGTCCGGCACACCCCGCAGGGGCGGCCGTACCGATTCGTTCCGGGTGCCCTGTGCCTGGGGCTGCAGCCGTGCGCCTCCGTCAGAACACATGGCGAGCGCGGAGGAACGGGGGCGGTGGCGCGCGTACCGGCAGCGTGTGAGGAATCGGGTGGCCGCCGCGCCGAGCTGAGCCCGGCCGCGGGGAGCTGTCGCCGGCCTGGCTCATCGGGGTGTTGCCCGGATGGACGCCGGCCGGGCGATGTCCTGGACCCCCGGAGCGAGGTCTCCGTTGCCGGGATTGCCCGGGAGGCGGGACCTGGGTCCCGCCGGGCCGAGTCCGGAAGGGTGCACCGCCTGTGCAGTGTCGGCGGAGCGTGCGGTGGGTGTGGCTGCGCAGATGACGGCGGAGACGGCCACGGTGGCGGTCGCCACGCGCAGGAGCGTGCGGGAGTGTCTCTCGAAGTGCCGGGTACGGGTCATAGGTGCTAGAGAAATGTAAGCAGACGGTATGACCGCGCTTACTCATCGGGACACGCGCCGCGATCGCCCCAATGCCGTACGGTCCAGGTGATCCACGACGGCTCCGTGGTCCACGGCCCGCGCGATCAGCGCCACGTAGTTGTCGGGGCGGACCAGGACGAGGGCGTCCTCGGTGATCCCGTACGCCGAGCGGGCGTATCCCTCGTCGTCGATGAGGCCCTCGTGGCCACCGCCGTCCACCGCGTGCACGCGCACCACGTCGCCGTACTCCGCCGCCACCTCCCGCAGTGCCCCCGACGCGCCCGCCCCGAAGCCCAGCAGCGTGAAGTGCGGCCCGGCGAACGTCTCGAACAGGCGGACCCGTGTTCCCGTCCCCGCGTCGCGACACGGGGCGTCCGGGGCGCGGTCGCCCGCCCGCAGCCGGGCGCCGGAACCGTCGGCCGCGCCGTCCCGGGCGAGCGAGCTCCAGCGGTAGTGCCCGTCCAGCCCCATGGTTTCCGCGGCGATCGCCGCGTCCAGTCCGCCGCCCGGCTTCTTGATCGCCTCCAGGGTCGCCCGCAGCCGGTCGGAGGTGAGGTCGAGGGTCCGGGCCGCGACGGGCAGCCGCTCCTCCTCGTACGTGTCGAGCAGGCCCGTACCCGCCCGTCCGGTCACCACGAAGGCGAGCTTCCAGCCCAGGTTGAACGCGTCCTGGATACCGGTGTTCATGCCCAGCCCGCCCGCGATCGCGTGCACATGCGCGGCGTCGCCCGCGAGGAGGACGCGGCCGACCCGGTAGCGGCCCGCCAGGCGCTCGTTGACCCGGTACGTCGACAGCAGGGTGGCGTTCGACAGGCGGGTGCCGGGAAGGCCGGAATGCTTGGCGAAGAGCCGTCGGAAGCTTTCCTGCGAGGGCGGTACGGGGGCCCCGGAGGCGTCCGTCTCGGGCCCGGCCTGGAACCACCAGCCCGACCGGGTGCCCGGGATCGGGCACAACATCACGGCGCCGTCCTCGTCGAACCACTGGTGCCAGATGCCGCGGTCGAGGCCCTCCACCTCGACGTCGCCGCAGACCATCATCTGCTCCTGCGTCGTCCGCCCCTCGAACGGCACTCCGAGCAGCTTGCGCACCGCACTGTGGCCGCCGTCGCAGCCCACCGCGTAGGCCGTCCGGGTCTCGCTGCCGTCGGCGAAGGTGACGGTCACCGC
>NZ_JBEZKL010000009.1:0-100238 GCF_040704695.1 Streptomyces sp. NPDC048411 | reverse complement strand
GCACTCCGAGCAGCTTGCGCACCGCACTGTGGCCGCCGTCGCAGCCCACCGCGTAGGCCGTCCGGGTCTCGCTGCCGTCGGCGAAGGTGACGGTCACCGAAGCGTCCGTCTCCACCAGCCCCGTTACCTCGGCGCCCAGTTCGACACGTACCCCGTACTCCGCGAGCCGGGCCCGCAGGATCTCCTCCAGTCGCCACTGGGCGATGAGCCACGAGCGGTCGTACGGGGCGTCCGGCGTCGGCCTCGATCCCTCGAAGGGGTCGGCGTCGGCGATCGGCAGTCCGCCCCGGTACTTGCGCATGGGCGGCGGCGTCGAGCCCGCTGCCAGGATCTCGTCGACCACACCGAGATCCTCAAGTACCTCGAGGGAGCGGGGGTTGGGGCCCTTCGCCCGCGAACTGCGCGGGAAATCACGGGACTTGTCGACGATCCGTACCGCGATGTCGCGCCGGGCGAGATCGCATGCCAGGGTCAGTCCGGTCGGTCCGGCTCCCACGATCAGTACGTCGGTCATGCCTGCTCCTCGGGTACGGTTCCACTGCCTCCAGGTAAACGTAACCGAGTTAAAAAAGCAACTAAGTCAAGATTGGTGCGTGTCCACTGTCTCGCGGGCGTCGTCGTCGCTGATCACTGCTCCCGGGCCGCGTACGAGGAGGAGTCCGCGCCGGTCGTCGCAGACGTCCCTTCCGGCGCCGTCGCCGCGAACCGCGCGGCCTGCGCCCTCGTCCGCCGCGCTGTCCGGAACGCGTCCCACGTCAGCAGCGTGAGCGCCAGCCACACCAGCGCGAACCCGGCCCACCGCTCAGGGGGCATCGCCTCGTGGAAGTAGAGGATGCCGAGGATGAACTGGAAGACCGGCGCCAGGTACTGGAGCAGGCCCAGCGTCGAGAGGGGGACGCGGATCGCCGCCGCACCGAAGAGGACCAGCGGCGTGGCCGTCACGACACCCGTCGCGGCGAGCAGCGCCGCATGGCCGGCGCCCCCGGAGACGAACGTCGCGTCGCCCTGCGCGCCCAGCCACAGCAGATAGCCGAGCGCGGGCACGAACAGCACCGCTGTCTCGGCGGTGAGCGACTCCAGGCCGCCCATGTTGACCTTCTTCTTCACCAGGCCGTACGTCGCGAAGGAGAACGCCAGCGTCAACGAAATCCACGGTGGACGTCCGTAACCGATCGCCAGCACGAGCACGGCCGCGACACCGGTGCCGACCGCCACCCACTGCACGGGGCGCAGCCGCTCACCGAGGAGCAGCACGCCCATGGCGATGGTGACCAGGGGGTTGATGAAGTAGCCGAGCGACGCCTCGACGACGTGGCCGTTGTTCACGGCCCAGATGTACAGCCCCCAGTTGACGGTGATCACGGCCGCGGCGACCGTGATCAGCCCCAGCTTCTTCGGCCGGCGTATCAGCTCGCCGATCCACGCCCAGCGGCGCAGCGCGAGCAGCGCGATGCCGACGACGGCGAGCGACCAGACCATGCGGTGGGCCAGGATTTCGATGGCGCCGGACGGCTTCAGCAGTGGCCAGAAGAGCGGGACGATTCCCCACAGGCCATAGGCGCCGATGCCGGACAGCAAGCCCGCCCGCTGTTCATTTGTCCCCTTCACGGGCCCTCCCGGCATCCCTCGCGTCAACTGCTCCGTCGACTGCATGACGGTAACGCCGGACGGGCCCGGTGTCATAGCCGTATCGCCATACGGTCATGACACCGGGCCCGTCCGGTCCGGAGGAAGGGCTCAGCCGGCGGCGACCGCGGCGGCCACCGTCTCGGCCATCGGCGTCGTCGGGCGGCCGATCAGACGGGCCAGGTCGCCGCTCGTACCGGCGAGCAGACCGCGCGCGATCGCCTCGTCGACGTCGACGAGGATCGCGGCGAAGTCCTCGGGCAGACCGGCGCCGACCAGGATCTCCTGGTGCACGGCGGCCGGGACGTTCTTGTACGCGATCTCCTTGCCGGTGGCCTTCGACACCTCGGCCGCGTACTCGGCGAACGACCAGGCGACGTCGCCGCTCAGCTCGTAGGCCTTGCCGAGGTGGTCCTCGCCGGTCAGTACGGCGGCCGCGGCGGCGGCGTAGTCGGCGCGAGTGGCGGAGGCGACCCGGCCGTCGCCCGCGTTGGAGACGACGGCGCCGTGCTCCAGGACCGGGGCGAGGTTCGCCGTGTAGTTCTCCGTGTACCAGCCGTTGCGCAGGAAGGTGTAGGGCAGGCCGGAGTCGAGGATCAGCTGCTCGGTGACCTTGTGTTCGGCGGCCAGCTGGAAGTCGGCGTCCGGGCCGCCCAGCACCCCGGTGTACGCGAGCTGCGCGACGCCCGCCGTCTTCGCCGCGTCGATGACCGCCGTGTGCTGCGGCACGCGCTTGCCCACCTCGCTGCCGGAGATGAGCAGGACGCGGTCCCCGGCCCTGAAGGCGCCGGTGAGGGTCTCCGGGCGGTCGTAGTCGGCGACCCGGAGCTCGACGCCGCGGGCGGCGAGGCCGGCGGCCTTCTCCTTGTTGCGGACCACGGCGGCGATCTTGCTCGCGGGCACGGTCTCCAGCAGCCGGTCGATGACGAGACTGCCGAGCTCTCCGGTGGCTCCGGTGACGACGATGCTCATGGGGGGTTTCTCCTCTTTGGGTGCACTGGTCCTTGTTCGTACTCTCTGTCGCTCACCTTACGGGATGCACTAACTGTGAGGAAGTACCAACTTTCAAGTAAGGTACTGGTGTGAACGTAAGCAAGGTGCCTGATGTGAACCGGCAGATGTGCCCCTCCCGCCTGGTGCTCGAACACGTCACCAGCCGCTGGGGCGTCCTCGTCCTCGCCGCTCTGCTGGAGCGCTCGTACCGCTTCAGCGAGCTGCGCCGCGAGGTCGGCGGCGTCAGCGAGAAGATGCTGGCCCAGACCCTCCAGACGCTGGAGCGCGACGGCTTCGTGCACCGGGATGCCAAGCCGGTGATCCCGCCGCGGGTGGACTACACGCTGACCGAGCTGGGCAAGGAGGCCGCCGAGCAGGTGTGGGGGCTGGCGCGCTGGACGGAGCGCCGTGTCGACGCCGTACACGCCGCCCGCGAGTCGTACGACGCCCGGAAACAGGCTCAGTCCAGCTGAGGGGCCCGCCCTTCCTCCAGCGCCTGCAGCGCCTGCGAGACATCGAACGGCAGGATCGTCACTGCCACGTGCGGCAGCTGGACCAGCGCCTTCGCCATCGCCTCGGCGGTGCCCCGGTGCAGCATCTTCCCGAGCGCGGTCGAGTACAACCGCCGCGGCACCAGTACCGTCAGCGACGTCTGCCCGTCCGCCGTGGTGCGGGTCGCGAGCTCCCGCATCGCATGGCGCAGCCGCCGGTCGGGGCAGGCCACCAGCTCCAGCGACACGGAGGTCGCGGCCGTGGCCTCCCAGCGGGCGGCCAGCCGCCTGCCGTGTGCCTCGTCGACCGCGAAGTGCACCGCCCGGATCTCGTCCGGGCGCAGCTCATGGGCGTACCGCAGTGCCTTCAGCGTCGCCAGGTCCAGCGTCTCGACGAGGACGAACACCAGACGGCGCCGGACCCGCGGACGGTCGGCGCCCGGTGCCTGGAGGCTCTGCAGTGCGGCGGCCTCGCGCCGGTACTCGCGGTTGATCCGCATCAGCGCCCAGACGCCGAGCGGAAAGACGATCACGACCAGCCAGGCGCCCTCGGTGAACTTGGTGACCGCGAAGATCAGCACCACGGCCGCCGAGATGACCGCGGCCAGCCCGTTGACCGCGATCTTCAGCCGGCGGTACCGCTCGCGGCGGCGCAGGTGGTACGCGGTGAGCCCGGCCCCCGCCATGGTGAACGCGGTGAACACGCCGATCGCGTACAGCGCCACCAGTTTGTCCACGCTGGCGCCCGTGACCAGCAGCAGCGCCAGCGAGACGACGGTGAGCGCGATGATCCCGTTGGAGAAGGCCAGCCGGTGCCCGCGCCGGGTCAGCACCCGCGGCAGGAATCGGTCCTCGGCGACAAAACTGGCCAGGAACGGGAAGCCGGTGAAGGGGGTGTTGGCGCCCGTGTAGAGGACCAGCGCGGTCGCCAGCTGGACGAAGACCAGCCCGGCCGTCCCGGCCGGGCCGGAGCCGAAGGCGAGGTGAGCCTCCTGCGCGATGACGGTCGGCGTGCCGTCGATGTACGGGACGGCGTGCGTGAAGTGCGCCAGCGTGGAGACGCCGAGGACGAGGACGCCGAGTACACAGCTCATCACGATGAGGGTGCGGCGGGCGTTGCGGCCCTGCGGTTCACGGAACGCGGAGATGCCGTTGGAGATCGCTTCGAGTCCGGTGAGCGACGAGCCGCCGTTGGCGAAGGAGCGCAGCACGATGAAGAGCGAGGCGCCGTACGCCCAGCCGCTGCCCGGAGTGCCCAGCGGAACCACCCCGGCGGCATGCAGATCGGCGTGCGGCAGCCCGCCCGTCAGCCCGCGCACCGCGGCGACGAGCAGCACCAGACCGACCGCGGCCATGAACAGATAGGCGGGCAGTGCGAAGGCCCGGCCCGCCTCGCGGATGCCGCGCAGATTCCCGTACGCGAGCAGCGCGATCACCGCGACGGAGACCGGCAGCTGGAGATGGTCCAGGCCGGCCCAGCCGCCCCCGGCCAGGTGGGCGAGGGAGATGAGAGCGTTCGTGCCGGCCGACACCTGGACGGCGACGGTCACGATGTAGTCGACGAGCAGCGCCACGGCGGCGATCTGCGCGATGTTCGGCCCGAAGTTCTCCCGGGCGACGACATACGAGCCGCCCGCCCGCGTGTAGATCATGACGACATCGCTGTAGCAGAGCGTCAGAAGCAGCAGGACCAGCAGGATCGCGCCGGTCACCGGCATGAGGAGGGTGAAGGCAGCCGCCCCGACGACCGGCACGAGGACCCGGAGCATCTCCTCGGAGCCGTACGCGGACGAACTGATGCAGTCCGAGGCGAGCACCCCGAGCGCCGTCCGGTTGCTCAGTTTCTCTTCACTGATGCGCTCGGTGGTGAGGGGTTTGCCGAGCAGGTGTCGTTTGATGCGGTACGCGGGACGGTCCAGGGCCATGGGCACATGAGAACGGGTGCCGGGCCGGGAGCGGTGAAGACTCCCCGGCCGGGCACCCGTACGGTGCGCCTCACGGCGTCCCAGGGGGCGTCCGGCGGATCATCCGGGGCCGCGACGAGTGGAACCGTCCGACCCTGATCCGCCGGACCCTCTCAGCCGACGACCGTCCAGTTGTCGTTGCCCGCGAGCAGCGCGGCCAGATCGCCCTTGCCGTTCTGCTCGACCGCGGTGTCCAACTGCTCGGCCATCTGTGTGTCGTACACCGGCCGCTCGACGCTGCGCAGCACCCCGATCGGGGTCTGGTGCAGCGTGTGGGGGTCGGCGAGCCGGGACAACGCGAACGCCGTGGTGGGGCTGGCGGCGTGTGCGTCGTGGACCAGGACGTGCGACTCGTTCTCCGCGGTGACCTCGACGACCTTGAGGTCGCCGGTGGCCGGGTCGCGCACGACGCCCTTGGACTGCCCGGTGCCGAAGCGGATCGGCTGCCCGTGCTCCAGCCGGATCACCGCGTTCTCGGCCTGGTCCTTGTCCTTGAGGACCTCGAAGGCGCCGTCGTTGAAGATGTTGCAGTTCTGGTAGATCTCCACCAGCGCCGTGCCGGGGTGGGCGGCCGCCTCGCGCAGCACGCCGGTGAGGTGCTTGCGGTCGGAGTCCACGGTGCGGGCGACGAAGGACGCCTCCGCGCCGAGTGCCAGCGACACCGGGTTGAACGGGGCGTCGAGCGAGCCCATCGGCGTCGACTTGGTGATCTTGCCGACCTCGGACGTGGGGGAGTACTGCCCCTTGGTGAGCCCGTAGATCCGGTTGTTGAACAGCAGGATCTTCAGGTTCACATTGCGTCGCAGCGCGTGGATGAGGTGGTTGCCGCCGATGGACAGTGCGTCGCCGTCGCCCGTGACGACCCAGACGGACAGGTCGCGCCGCGAGGACGCCAGCCCGGTCGCGATGGCCGGGGCCCGGCCGTGGATCGAGTGCATCCCGTACGTGTTCATGTAGTACGGGAACCGGGACGAGCAGCCGATGCCGGAGACGAAGACGATGTTCTCCTTCGCCAGACCGAGCTCGGGCATGAACCCCTGCACGGCGGCGAGGACCGCATAGTCACCGCAACCGGGGCACCAGCGCACTTCCTGATCGGACTTGAAGTCCTTCATGGACTGCTTGGCCTCGGCCTTGGGTACCAGCTGCAGTGCCGGGAGCCCGGTGGGGAGTGCCTGGTCGGTGTTAGGCATCGATGGCCTCCTTGAGAGCTGTGGCGAGCTGCTCGGCCTTGAACGGCATTCCGTTGACCTGGTTGTAACTCTGGGCGTCCACCAGGTACTTCGCCCGGATCAGGGTGGCGAGCTGGCCGAGATTCATCTCCGGGACGACCACCTTGTCGTAACGCTCCAGCACCTCGCCCAGATTCCGTGGGAAGGGGTTGAGGTGGCGCAGATGGACCTGCGCGATCGACTGCCCCTCCGCCCGCAGCCGGCGGACGGCGGCGGTGATGGGGCCGTACGTGGAGCCCCAGCCGAGCACCAGGGTCCGGGCGTCGGAGGGGTCATCGACCTCCACGTCGGGGACCTCGATGCCGTCGACCTTCGCCTGGCGGGTGCGGACCATGAAGTCGTGGTTCGCGGGGTCGTACGAGATGTTGCCGGTGCCGTCCTGCTTCTCGATGCCGCCGATGCGGTGTTCGAGACCGGGAGTGCCGGGGACGGCCCACGGGCGGGCCAGGGTCTGCTGGTCGCGCTTGTACGGCCAGAAGACCTCGGTGCCGTCGGCCAGCTCATGGTTGGGTCCGGAGGCGAACTGCACGCGCAGGTCGGGGAGTTCGTCGACCTCCGGGATCCGCCACGGCTCGGAACCGTTGGCGAGATAGCCGTCCGAGAGCAGGAACACCGGCGTGCGGTACGTCAGTGCGATCCGGGCGGCGTCGAGCGCGGCGTCGAAGCAGTCCGCCGGCGTCTTCGGCGCCACGATCGGCACCGGGGCCTCGCCGTTGCGCCCGAACATCGCCTGCAGCAGGTCCGCCTGCTCGGTCTTGGTGGGCAGACCGGTCGACGGGCCGCCGCGCTGGATGTCGATGATGAGCAGCGGCAGTTCGAGCGAGACGGCCAGGCCGATGGTCTCCGACTTCAGCGCCACACCCGGACCGGACGTCGTCGTCACCCCGAGCGAACCGCCGAACGCCGCGCCGAGCGCCGCACCGATGCCCGCGATCTCGTCCTCCGCCTGGAAGGTGCGAACGCCGAAGTTCTTGTGCTTGCTGAGCTCGTGCAGGATGTCCGAGGCCGGGGTGATCGGGTACGAGCCCAGGTAGAGCGGCAGGTCCGCCTGCCGACTCGCGGCGATCAGCCCGTACGACAGGGCCAGGTTCCCGGTGATGTTCCGGTACGTACCGGTGGGGAACGTCTGCGTCGCGGGCGCCACCTCGTAGCTGACCGCGAAGTCCTCGGTGGTCTCACCGAAATTCCAGCCCGCCCGGAACGCTGCCACGTTCGCCTCGGCGATCTGCGGTTTCTTGGCGAACTTCGCCCGCAGGAACGCCTCGGTGCCGTCGGTCGGCCGGTGGTACATCCAGGAGAGCAGTCCGAGCGCGAACATGTTCTTCGAGCGCTCGGCCTCCTTGCGGGAGAGCCCGAAGTCCTTCAGCGCCTCGATCGTCAGCGTCGTCAGGGGTACCGGATGGACGTTGTACGCCTGCAGCGAGCCGTCCTCCAGCGGACTGGTCTCGTAGCCCACCTTCGCCATCGGGCGCTTGGTGAACTCGTCGGTGTTGACGATGATTTCGGCGCCGCGCGGCACATCGCCGATGTTCGCCCTCAGCGCCGCGGGGTTCATCGCGACCAGCACGTTCGGGGCGTCGCCCGGCGTGAGGATGTCATGGTCGGCGAAGTGCAACTGGAACGACGAGACGCCCGGCAGCGTGCCCGCGGGGGCGCGGATCTCGGCCGGGAAGTTCGGCAGCGTCGACAGGTCGTTCCCGAACGACGCCGTTTCCGAGGTGAACCGGTCACCCGTGAGCTGCATGCCGTCTCCGGAGTCACCCGCAAAACGGATGATCACCCTGTCCAGGCGGCGGATCTCCTTCTCGCCGGCGCCCGCTTTCTCGGATTGGGGGGTGCGTTGCCCCCGGAGAACGGTCTCGCCGGCCTGATCGGCGTCGTTGGCCTCGTCGGCCTGTCCGGCTGGGCTACTGACCTGGCTGGTCACTGAACTGGACCTCCCTCGGGGCGGCGGCTCGGGACCGTCCGGCCCGCCGGCGGTCCCAAGGCCCACCCTACGTCGGTAAGGGTCGCCTTCCCCGGAACGGTCACATGGTGGACGCCACTATGAGACGCATTTGTGTACCACTTTGCCATGTTTCGTGAACCCCCGGGCCGTCGGTCGACGTGGTTCGCTGTTTCTCGGCACTCATCCTTTGGTCCCAGGCCCTCGATCGGCCACAGGTGGCCTGACAGGGTGTCAGATTCTCAGGATTTGAGATAGGTCAGAACGGCCAGCACGCGACGGTGATCCCCGTCACTGGGCGAGAGCCCGAGCTTCAGAAAAATATTGCTGACGTGCTTCTCCACCGCGCCGTCGCTCACCACCAGCTGCCTGGCGACCGCGGAATTCGTCCGCCCCTCCGCCATCAGGCCGAGCACCTCGCGCTCGCGCGGCGTCAGCCCGGCCAGAACGTCCTGCTTACGGCTCCGGCCCAGCAGCTGCGCCACCACCTCAGGGTCCAGCGCCGTACCGCCCTGCGCCACTCGGACCACGGCGTCGACGAACTCACGGACCTCGGCGACCCGGTCCTTCAGCAGATACCCCACCCCCCGGCTGCTGCCGGCCAGCAGCTCGGTCGCGTACTGCTCCTCGACGTACTGCGAAAGGACCAGGACCCCGATGCCGGGATACTCCTTGCGCAGCCGCACCGCCGCCCGTACGCCCTCATCGGTGTGGGTCGGAGGCATCCGCACATCGGCGACGACCACATCCGGCAGCTCGTCCTGCGCGGCGAGATCGCTCACCGTCTTGATCAGTGCCTCGGCATCCCCCACCCCGGCGACGACGTCATGCCCGAGATCGGTCAGCAGCCGGGTGAGCCCCTCCCGAAGCAGTACCGAGTCCTCGGCGATGACCACCCGCACCCTGTCCTCCACCACGACGCTGTTTCCCCCACTGCACTGGTCCGCCGGCCCGTGGCCGACGGAAATCTGTCTCCTGGCCCCTCCAGCATCCCAGCATCGGCCCGCCGATGGGGAACCGTGCCGAACGGCTGAGGGCCCGGGTGGGGCGGGGGAACGCCCTTGGGGGGGTGAGCGGGGGCGGCGGCAGCGGGCCGGTCCGCCTCAGCCGCGCCACGGGAGCTCGGCTGTGACCCGCGTCGGCCCGCCCACCGGGGAGTCGACGACGAGGATGCCGTCCACCGCGTCCAGCCGCTCGGTCAGACCGGCCAGACCGCTGCCCGCCGACAGGTCCGCGCCACCCCGCCCGTTGTCGGTGACCTGCAGCATCAGCCGGTCGGGCGTACGCCACACATCAACCGTCGCATGCGTCGCGCAGGCATGCTTGCTGACGTTCTGCAGCAGCTCGGACACGGTGAAGTACGCAATCCCCTCGATGGCCTGCGCGGGCCGCGACGCCAGGTCCACCTCGACCGTCACCGGTACGGTGCAGCGGGAGGCGACGGCGGAGAGCGCGGCGTCCAGGCCGCGGTCGGTGAGGACGGCGGGATGGATCCCCCGGGCGAGGTCGCGGAGCTCCTGCAGGGCGACCTTCACCTCGCCGTGCGCCTCGTCGACCATGCGGGCGGCGGCCTCGGGGTCCTGCGCCAGCTTCTCCTTCGCGAGACCCAGATCCATGGCGAGGGCGACGAGCCGGGCCTGCGCGCCGTCGTGCAGATCGCGTTCGATGCGCCGCAGGTCGGCGGCGGCGGTGTCCACGACCACACCCCGGTCCGACTCCAGCTCCGAGACGCGCGACGCCAGCCGGGACGGCCCGAGCAGCCCGTACACCATCACCCGGTCCACGCACGTCAGACCACGGATGATCCACGGGGTGACGAGGACGAGTATCAGGCCGGTCGCACTGGTCATGGCCAGCTCGAAGGGCGAGTCGAGATAGATGTCGTGCGAGGCGTCGCCGTACAGCTGGATGCCGCCGGTCCCCGCGTACGCGGGGAAGACCCACTGCCACAACGGATACGTAAAGGCCGCCCACGCGCACGCCCAGAACGTCAACGAGAAGGTGAACGCGAAGATTGCCCACGGAAAGTGCAGCAGCGCATAGAGAAGGTGCCGCCAGGACGCCCCGCTCTTCAGCACCGCGCCGACCCAGGACATCAGTCCGCCGGTCCTGCCGCGCACCGGCGCCGGATCCGCCACCTGGAGCCTCAGCAGCCCCCGCGCCCGGCCCCGCTCCATGGCACCGATTCCGCGGCACATGGCCAGGGTGCCGGCAAGGAGCGGAATGCCGAGGAACGTGATCAGCAGACCCGCGCTGGCAGAGGTCAGGGCCACCGCGAGGCCGAAGACCACCGTGCTGATGGGCAGACTCAGCAACAGATAGCCGAACTCGCGCCAGGTCCTCGCCTCGAACGGCGCGCGCAGCACCGCCGGAACGACGTGCTTCACCGAGGGATGTTCCTCGTGGCCGGAACCGGACCGCTGAGGGTCGCGAGTGTCCGGTCCGTATGCCGTGGCCATGGTGCCGTCCGTTTCTCTGCTCGGCGGATGGAGTGGTTCTTCTTCGGCAGCCCGTACAGGCCGCCACCTCAAGAGTGCTGTCCGGCAAGGCCCCTCACCATGAGGCCGGTATCCCTTTTCGGCCGGGGGTTTTCCCCACCCCCGGCTGCGGCCTGGGCCTCCTCCTGCGGAGTCGGGCCGGAACGGGGTGCGGGTCCGACGCGCGTACCCGCACCCCGCGGGCCCGGCACGGTCCGCAAGAAAGGCCCTACGGCCGTTTTGCGGCGCCCGCACCGTCCCCGCCCCGATCCCGCCAGGGCAGCTCGGCCACGACTGTCGTCGGCCCGCCGACCGGCGAGGTCAAAACGAACAGCCCGTCCACCGCCCCCAGCCGCTCCGCCAGCCCGGACATCCCCGTACCGCCGTCCATCTGCGCCCCGCCCCGGCCGTCGTCACTGACCTGGACCAGCAGCCGTTCCTCCGACCGCCACACCTCGACGGACGCCGAACTCGCACCACTGTGCTTGCTGACGTTCTGCAGCAGCTCGGACACGGTGAAGTACGCAATCCCCTCGATCGCCGCCGCTGGGCGCGACGGCAGATCCACGCCCACCGTCACCGGGACGGTGCAGCGGGAGGCGACGGCGGAGAGCGCGGCGTCCAGGCCGCGGTCGGTGAGGACGGCGGGATGGATCCCCCGGGCGAGGTCGCGGAGCTCCTGCAGGGCGACCTTCACCTCGCCGTGCGCCTCGTCGACCATGCGGGCGGCGGCCTCGGGGTCCTGCGCCAGCTTCTCCTTCGCCAGGCCGAGCCCCATGGCAAGGGCGACGAGCCGGGCCTGCGCGCCGTCGTGCAGATCGCGTTCGATGCGCCGCAGGTCGGCGGCGGCGGTGTCCACGACCACACCCCGGTCCGACTCCAGCTCGGCGATCCTGCGCTCCAGCTCGTCCGAGGGCGAGAGCAGTCCCCGTGCCATCGCCCGGTCCGCGTTGGCCAGCAGCCGCGCCGTGAAGGGCAGCACGGGCCACAGGACGAACAGACTCAGGAACGTCACCGTGAACGTGAGCACCCCCCAGGGCAGTCGGACGAAGGAATACAGCACCGCCCGCCAGCCCACCGGATCCTTGAGACTCGACCACAGCCACGGAAGGGCGCCGCGGTCACGGCGGCCCAGCGCGGTCGCGCTCGGCTCGTCGATACGCACCCCGAGCAGTGCCCGGGCCCGGCCCCGCTCCGCCCTGCCGAGCAGCCGCGCCCCCTGCAGCCCGCCGGCGAGAAGCGGCAGACCCACCACCGTGACGGAAAGCCCCACGCCGATACCGATCATGAAAACTGTGTAAACAAACCCGGCAACAGCCATCGGCAGGTTGGACAGGAGATAGGAGATCTCCTTCCACGTCCACGGATCCAGTGCGAAGCGGGCGGGCGGTGGCCGGTCGTTGTCGGGCGCCGGAGGGCTCAAGGTCATGCGCCCAGCCTGCCGGGCCGGGCCCGCGCACGCCATGGGGTTCATGGGCGGGGCGAAGTAGGGATAACCCCACCCCTTGCCCGACGCGGCTGCTTACCACTTCTTTAGCAGGGCCTAGACTCCCGTGCGTACAGACGTCGAACAGATATGAGGGAGCGGAGGGGCGGACGTGGCCTACGTGGCGGACCTGCCGGAATCGACCGTTCTCGCGACGGACTACTTCCAGAGCTATTCGGTCGTCGGACTGCTCGCCGTGATCGGCGTGCTGTTCGTCGCCGTCGCCTTCGGAGCGGGCCGGCTGCTGCGCCCCGTGGTGCCGACACCGGAGAAGCTCCTCACCTACGAATGCGGCGTGGACCCCGTCGGCGAGGGCTGGGCGCACACCCAGGTCCGCTACTACGTCTACGCATTCCTCTATGTGATCTTCGCTGTCGACTCGATCTTCTTGTTCCCGTGGGCGACCGTATTTGCAGCACCTGGATACGGCGCGACCACACTGGTGGAAATGTTCATCTTCCTCGGTTTCCTCGCCGTGGGACTGCTCTACGCATGGAAGAAGGGCGTCCTCGAATGGACGTGACGAGCCCGCAGACCCCCGAGCCGCAGCACCGGCCCGAACCGACGCTGCTGCCCGAACCGAAACGGCTCGGCGTGCTCTCCCGGCTTGCACCCGAGCCCATGAAGGTGGTTCTGAACTGGGGCCGCCGCTACAGCCTCTGGGTCTTCAACTTCGGGCTCGCCTGCTGCGCCATCGAATTCATCGCCGCCTCCATGGCCCGGCACGACTTCATCCGCCTCGGCGTGATCCCGTTCGCACCGGGGCCCCGCCAGGCCGACCTCATGGTCGTTTCCGGCACGGTGACGGACAAGATGGCCCCGGCCATCAAGCGGCTGTACGAGCAGATGCCCGAGCCCAAGTACGTCATCTCCTTCGGCGCCTGCTCCAACTGCGGCGGCCCGTACTGGGACTCGTACTCCGTGACCAAGGGCGTCGACCAGATCATCCCCGTCGACGTGTACGTACCGGGCTGCCCGCCGCGCCCGGAAGCCCTGCTCCAGGGCATCCTCAAGCTCCAGGAGAAGATCGCCCGCGAGTCGCTGGGCGAGCGGTACGCGACCGGCGGCAGCCGCCCCTCCACCGCCGCACTCCGCAGCGGCCTGGTCGCCGCCCCGCCGGCCCCGGGGGAGGAGCGGAAGTGACCGATCCGGAAACAGCGCAGGCCTACGACCGCCTGCCGGAAGCCGTCACCGAACTCTTCGGCGAGGACGCCACGGCGGAGTACGCCTACGACCTGCTGACCGTCGACGTCCCGCCGGCCGCCTGGACCACCGCCCTCGAAACGGCCCGCTCCCTGCTGGGCTGCACCTATTTCGACTGGCTGAGCGCAGTCGACGAACCCGGCACCGGTTTCCGTGTCTGCGCCCATGTCGCCGCCCCGGCGGTGGGCAAGGTCCGTCGGCTCCTGCTCCGTACGACCGTTCCGCACGACGCCGCGGTCCTGCCGACCGCCACGCACGTCTACGCAGGCGCTGCCTGGCACGAGCGCGAGACCCACGAAATGTTCGGCATCGGCTTCGAGGGTCACCCGCACCTGGTCCCCCTTCTTCTCCCCGATGGCTTCGAGGGCCACCCGCTGCGCAAGGACTTCGTCCTGGCAGCAAGGGTCGCCAAAGCATGGCCGGGCGCCAAGGAACCGGGCGAATCCGAGCACGGCGGCCCCAAGCGGCGCACGATGCTGCCGCCGGGCGTGCCCGACCCGAACGAATGGGGCCCCCTCAAGGGCCAGCTCCCGCCTGCCCCGGCCCGCCCGGCCCGAGCAGCCCGCCCCGCGGGCGACCGCCCCGTGCGCAGGGCCCGCAGCGTGAGCGAGGGCTCGGCAAGCCAGCAGCCCGAGCCGGCAGCCCCGGCCGCCGCGGGCACCGGGACCACGCCGCGGGCCACCACCCCGACCGCGACTGAGCGCCGCACCCGCAGCGCGTCCCAGGGCTCGGCGAGCCAGCAGGGGGCGCCGGTGGAGCAGGCGCCGGCAGTGACGGAAGCGGCGGCTTCGGCGGCCACGCCGAAGTCCGACGCGTCGGGCACTGCGGCGACGGACTCGACCACCTCCCCGTCGGCAGCGCCGGGGACGGCCCCCTCGGAGACCGCGCCCTCGGAGACCGCGCCCTCGGGACCGACGCCGGAGGCGGCAGCCCCGGAGCAGGCACCCAGGTCCCGCGGCGCGGACGCGCCCTGGCACCACGCCCGCCCCGCCTTCGACCCGACCCCCCAACCGGACACCTCCCAGCCCATCCGGCGTCCGAGGAGCGGCGGCCCGGAGGCGGAGCCCCCGGTTCGGGAAGGGGCGGACAGGGGAGAGGCCCCGCGCAGCGGCCCCACCCCCGAAGGCACCGAACCCGCGGCCACCCCCGAAACCACCGAAACCCCCGAAACCACCGAAACCCCCGAAACCCCTGACCACCCCGCCGGAGGCGATACCGCGTGAACGACGTACTCGACGTCGCCCTCCGGCTCATCATCGTCTTCGGGGTGTTCATGGTCGTCCCCCTCGTCGTGGGCCAGACCGAACACAAGGTGATGGCCCACATGCAGGGCCGCCTGGGCCCGATGTACGCGGGCGGTTTCCACGGCTGGGCCCAGCTCGTTGCCGACGGCGTGAAGTTCGCGCAGAAGGAAGACGTCGTCCCGGCCGAGGCCGACCGCCGCATCTTCCAGCTCGCCCCCGCCGTCGCCCTCCTCCCGTACCTCCTCGTACTCGTCGCCATTCCGATCGGCCCGAGCGAGGGCGCGGTCGGCCAGGTGGTCGACGCGGGCATCTTCTTCGTCCTCGCCGTCATGGGCGTGGGAGTGCTCGGCTCACTCATGGCGGGCTGGGCATCGGCCAACAAGTTCTCCCTCCTCGGCGGCCTCCGCACCGCCGCCCAGCTCCTCGCGTACGAACTTCCGATGCTGCTCGCCGCAGCCTCTGTCGCGATGGCCGCAGGCACCGTCTCCCTTCCCGGCATCGTCAACGCCTTCGAGTGGTGGTGGCTGCCGTGGCAAATCGTCGGTGCCCTGGTCTTCTTCGTGGCCGGACTCGCCGAACTGCAGCGCCCGCCGTTCGACATGCCGGTCGCCGACTCGGAGATCATCTTCGGTGCGTACACCGAGTACACCGGCCTCCGCTTCGCCCTGTTCCTGCTCGCCGAGTACGCGGGCATCGTCGTCCTGTGCGCACTGACCACCGTCCTCTTCCTCGGCGGCTGGCACGGCCCGCTCGGCGCCGACGGACTCGGCTGGGTCTGGACGCTCCTCAAGATCGCGGTCCTCGCCTTCGTCGTCATCTGGCTGCGGGTGAGTTACCCCCGCCTCCGCGAGGACCAGCTGCAGAAGCTCGCCTGGACCATGCTCATCCCGCTCGCTCTCGCGCAGATCGCGCTCACCGGCATCGTGAAGGTGGCGATCAGCTAATGCCTCCGATCCCCGGCTCCGGCCTCGCCAAGGGCCTGGCCGTCACCCTGCGGACGATGACGAAGAAGTCGGTCACCGCCCAGTACCCCGACGTCCAGCCCGAACTCCCGCCGCGCTCCCGCGGCGTCATCGGGCTGTTCGAGGAGAACTGCACGGTCTGCATGCTCTGCGCCCGTGAGTGCCCGGACTGGTGCATCTACATCGACTCCCACAAGGAGACGGTGCCCGCCGCCGCACCGGGTGGCCGCGAACGCAGCCGCAATGTCCTCGACCGCTTCGCCATCGACTTCTCCCTCTGCATGTACTGCGGTATCTGCATCGAGGTCTGTCCTTTCGACGCGCTGTTCTGGTCGCCGGAGTTCGAGTACGCGGAGACCGACATCCTCGAACTCACCCATGAGCGGGACAAGCTCCGCGAGTGGATGTGGACGGTGCCCGAGCCGCCCGCACTCGACCCGGGTGCGGAGGAGCCGAAGGAGATCGCCGCCGCCCGCAAGACGGCAGAGAAACTCGAAGCCCAGCGCGCGCAAGAAGCCCAAGAAGCCCAGCAAGCCCAGCAAGCCCAGCAAGCCCAGCAAGCCCAGCAAGCCCAGCAAGCCCCGCAGCAGGAAGAAGAGGAAGGAAAGGAGTGACCCTCGCAGCCGCCGCGGCCCACCCCGGTTTCCTCTCCCCGACCGGCATCGAGATCGCCTTCGTCCTGGTCGGCATCGCCACCCTCGGCGCAGCCCTCATCACCGTCACGACCAAGCAGCTGGTGCACGCCGCCCTCTGGCTGGTCGTGGCGCTCGGCGGCCTCGCCGTCGAGTACCTCCTGCTGACCGCGGAGTTCATCGCCTGGGTACAGGTACTGATCTACGTCGGTTCCGTCGTCGTCCTCCTTCTCTTCGGGCTGATGCTCACCAAGGCCCCCATCGGCCGCTCCCCGGACGCCGACTCCGAAAACCGCTGGGCCGCCCTCGCTGTCGCGGTCGCCGCCGCGGCCACCCTTGTCTGGGTCGTCGTGGACGCCTTCCGCGCCACCTGGATCGACCTGGACGGACCGGCCCACGGATCCACCGAAGCCACCGGCGCCTTCCTCTTCCGGCACTGGGTATTGCCCTTCGAAGCACTCTCCGTCCTGCTGCTCGCCGCCCTCGTCGGCGCGATCGTCCTGTCCCGCAAGCGCAGTAAGGAGCAGAGCTGATGCACCTCGCCTACCCCGCCGTGCTCGCCGCCCTCCTCTTCTGCACCGGGCTGTACGGAGTACTCGCACGCCGCAACGCGATCCTGGTCCTGATGTCCGTCGAGCTGATGCTCAACGCCGTCAACCTCAACCTCGTCGCCTTCGACGTCTGGTTCCGCGACGCCCTGCACTCCGGCCAGGCCCTCACCCTCTTCACCATCGCCATCGCCGCAGCCGAGATCGGCATCGGCCTCGCGATCGTCCTCGCCGTCCACCGCAACCGAGGTAGCTCGGACGTCGACCGCCTCCGCGACACCGCCGAGACCGACGCCGCGGAATCCCTCCCCGGCGACGAGGACGACACCACCGGCACCGAAGACCAGGCCACTGCTGCGGCAGGGAAGGCAAAGAAGGCAGAGGCCACCGCGTGACCACCACGACCCTCGCCGTCCTCGTTCCCCTCCTTCCGTTCCTGGGCGCAGCCACCGGCCTGCTCCTCGGCCGCACCGCCCCCGGATACGTACGCCCCCTCGCGATCCTCCCCACCCTCGCCGCGGCCGTGATCGCCGTCGTCGTCGCCGCACGCCAGGGCGGCGGCCCGGCCATCGACGCGTCGACCCGGCTCACACCCACCGGCTCGGTCCCGATCGACCTCGCCCTCCACCTCGACGGCTTCGCGGTCCTCGTCGCCGTCCTGGTCGGTCTCGTCGCGACCTGCGTGCAGATCTACTCGACCGCCTATCTGCGCCACGACCCCCGCTACCCCTCGTACGCGGCCCTCGTCTCGCTGTTCACCTCCGCGATGCTGCTCGTCGTCTACTCCGGCGACCTGATGGTGCTGCTGGTCGGCTGGGAAGTCATGGGCATCTGCTCGTACTTCCTCGTCGGCCACTACTGGGAGACACCCGAAGCCCGCGCCGCCTCCCTCAAGGCGTTCCTGGTCACCAAGCTCGGCGACGTCCCCTTCCTGATCGGCCTGTTCGCGCTTGCCGCCGACACCGGCACGTTCCGGATCACCGGCATCCTCGGCGCCGTCGCGCACGGCGGGCTCGACCACCCCACTCTCATCGCCCTGCTGCTCCTCGCGGGCGTCGCGGGCAAGTCCGCGCAGTTCCCCCTGCACACCTGGCTGCCCGACGCGATGGCCGGCCCGACCCCGGTCTCCGCGCTGATCCATGCCGCGACGATGGTCGCCGCCGGCATCTACTTCGTGGCCCGGCTCCTCCCCGTCTTCGCCGAATCCGGCGCCGCCCTCGTCGTCCTCGCCGTCATGGCGGCGGTCACGATGATCGGGTCGGGACTCGCCGCGCTCGCCCAGGACGACATCAAGCGGGTCCTCGCCTACTCGACCATCGGCCAGCTCGGCTACATGTCCGGCGCCCTGGCTGTCGGTGACCGCGGCGCCGCCGTCTTCCATCTCCTCTCGCACGGCGCGTTCAAAGCCGTCCTCTTCCTCGCGGCCGGCGTGGTCATCCACGCCGCCGGGACCAACTCGCTCACCGCCATGTCCCGCATGGGCGGCCTGGCGAAGCGCATCCCGGACGCCTACTGGACGATGACCGTCGCCCTCCTCGCGCTCGCCGCCATCCCGCCGTTCGCCGGCTTCTTCTCCAAGGAAGCCATCCTCGTCGCCGCCGAACACACCGCCCTGGGCGAACGCCACGTCGCGCCGGCCGCCGCCGGCTGGACCGTCCTCGTCGCCGGACTGCTCGCCGCCGTCCTCACCGCGGCGTACGCCACCCGCCTCTGGCTCCTCGCCTTCCGCGGCCGCGGAGCCGAGGCCCCCGACCACGGCAGGCAGCCTGTCGCGATGACCGCCGTCCTCTGGGTCCTCGCCATCCCCACCATCGGCTTCGGACTCACCGTCGGTGTGATCACCGACTGGTTCGACGGCCACAGCCTCACCCCGTCCATGACCACCGCTGTCCTCTCCACCGGCGTCGGCCTCGTCGGCGGCCTCGTCACCTACGGCGCCTGGCGCCACACCACGGCCCTCGCCGCCCGCACCCCCGCCGGTGTCGTCGTCGCCCACCCCGACGCCGAACCCGCACTCATCGAGGCCGAGGCCATGACCCACCACACCGCCGGATACGGCGACACCCCGGGCACCCCCGACCCGGCCGACCCCGGACGGCTCCTGCTCGGCCCGCTCCACCGCCACGCCGCCACCGGCTTCCACCTGGACGCCCTCTACACGACGCTGTTCGTCCGCCCCGTTCAGGCCGCGGCGAGCCTCGTCGGCTTCCTGGACCGCGAGGTCGTCGACACCTACGTACGCGGCGCCGGCACCGGCGCACGCTGGCTCGGCGCCGCCGTCCGCCGCGCCCAGACCGGCAACGTGCAGACCTACCTCAGCGCACTGCTCGCCGGTTCCCTTGTCCTGGCGATCGCCGCCGTCGTTTTTGCCCACATCAACGCCGGGTCGTGAGCCGTGATCGATATCAGCGAATCCGTGATGCAGTTCCTTCTCGCGTTCATCGTCGTCGGCCCGCTCATCGGCGCCGCCGCCGCTCTCCTGCCCGCCCCGCCCGGGCTGAAGGGAAAGAGCCCCGACCAGGCCGTGCTCCGCCACGGCGTGACCGTCACCGGCGCGATCCTCATCGCCGCGATCGTCCTGGCCCTCGGCTTCGACCACGCCCACCCGTCGAAAATGCAGGCCACCACCGACATCAGCTGGATCCCGGCGCTCGACGTCCGCATCCACCTCGGCATCGACGGCATCTCGCTCCCCCTTCTCGTCATGACCGCGCTGCTGACCTTCCTCTGCGCGCTCTACAGCTACTTCAAAATGCCCGAGGGCCCCTCCCCGAAGGCCTTCGTCGCGCTCGTCCTCGTCCTCGAGTCCGGCACCCTTGCGACCTTCGCCGTCCTCGACCTGCTGCTGTTCTTCCTGGCATTCGAGATGGTCCTCATCCCGATGTACTTCCTCATCGCCCGCTGGGGCGGCGCACAGAAGCAGGCCGCCGCCTGGAAGTTCATCCTCTACACACTGCTCGGCTCAGTGATCATGCTGCTGGGCCTGCTCCTCATCGGACTGACGAGCGGCACCTTCGACATGGTGGCACTCGCCACTGACAACGGCCGTGGGCTCACCTCGTCCGTGCAGGTCATCGCCGTTCTCGCCGTCGGCGTCGGACTCGCGATCAAGACCCCGATGTGGCCGCTGCACAGCTGGCTCCCGGACGCCCACACCGCCGCCCCGACCGTCGGCTCGGTGCTCCTCGCGGGCGTCCTGCTGAAGATGGGCACGTACGGATTCGTCCGCATCCTGCTCCCCATCACCCCCGACGGGATGCAGACCTTCGCGCCCTACCTCGCCGCCTTCGCCGTCGTCGGCATCGTCTACGGATCCCTCGCCTGCCTCGCGCTCGCCCGCCCCGGCTCCAAGGGCGACCTCAAGCGCCTGATCGCGTACTCCTCCGTCGGCCACATGGGCTTCGTGCTCCTCGGCATCGCGAGCATGACCCCCACCGGCGTCAACGGCGCGCTCTTCGCCAACATCGCCCACGGCCTCATCACCGGCCTGCTGTTCTTCCTGGTCGGCGCAGTCAAGGACCGCTACGGCACCGCCGAGCTCGACACCCTCTCCGGCGCCACCGGGGCCGCCCTCTACGGCCGCGCCCCCCGCCTCGGCGGTCTCCTCGCCTTCGCCGCGGTCGCCTCGCTCGGCCTGCCCGGCCTCGCCGGATTCTGGGGCGAGATGCTCGCCCTGTTCGGCGCCTTCGACCCGGCCGGCGGCCTCAGCCGCCCCGCCTTCCTCACCTTCATGTCGATCGGCGCGTTCGGCACCCTGCTCACCGCCGCGTACATGCTCATCGTCGTACGCCGCGTTTGCATGGGCGAGAAGCGCGAGGAGCCGCACCGCATCGCCGACATTCAGACGTACGAATTCGCGGCCTGGACCCCGCTCGCCGCCCTCACCGTCCTCGCCGGCTTGTGGCCCGCCGTCCTCCTCGGCCTCACCGACCCGGCCGTGCAGAAGCTCCTCGCAGGAGGCAAGTCGTGACCACAGCGGCCGAGACCACCAGCCTCGTCCAGTCCGTCGACTGGCTCGCCATCGCGCCCCCCGTCGTCGTCGCGACGGTCGCCCTGATCATCCTCGTCGCCGACCTCTTCCTCCCCCGGGAGCGCAAGCCGCTGCTCGGCTGGGCGACCATCGCCGGACTCGTTGCCGCACTCGCCTTCCTCGTCCCGCTGCGCGGCGGCGACCGCTCCACCTTCTGCCTCACCACCGGCACCGGCACGGCCTGCAGCTACACGGCCGACCACTTCGCCCTGGTCATCCAGTTCCTCGTCCTCGGCGGCGCGCTTCTCACCGCACTGCTCTCCCTCGGCGACATCCGCAAGCTCCCCGCGGGCGAGTTCTGGTTCCTGCTGCTGTCCTCCGCGGCCGGCGCCGCACTCCTGCCCGCCGCCCGCGACCTCGCCACCCTCGTCGTCGCCCTCGAAGTCGCCTCCCTGCCCGCCTTCGCCCTCGTCGGCATCAAGCGCGGCGACCGGCGCTCCTCCGAGTCAGCCCTGAAGTTCTTCCTCTCCTCGGTCGTCGCGACCGCCGTCACGCTCCTCGGCGTCAGCTTCGTGTACGCGGCAACCGGCACCCTCCACCTCACGGAACTCGCCACCCGCCTCGGCAACGTCCCAGGTCAGCTCGACACCCTCGCCCAGGCGGGCGTCGCCCTCACCCTCGTCGGCTTTGCCTTCAAGACAGCCGCCGCACCCTTCCACTTCTGGGTCCCCGACACCTACATCGGCGCCCCGCTCCCCGTCGCCGCCTACCTCTCGGTCGTCGGCAAGGCAGTCGGCTTCTCCGGGCTCATCCTCGTCACCGTGATCGGATTCCCGTCGTACGCCGACGTCTGGGGACCCGCACTCGCCGTCGTCGCCGCACTCACCATGACCATCGGCAACGTCGCCGCCCTCCGCCAGACAGCCACCCGCGCCCGCAGCGCCGTACGCCTGCTCGCCTGGTCGTCCGTCGCCCAGGCCGGCTACCTCCTGGTGCCGATCGCCTCCGCCGCGTACTCCAGCGACGACCAGATCGGCTCCACCGTCGCCTACGCCCTCATGTACGCCGTCGTGAACCTCGGTGCCTTCGCGGTGGTCGCCCTCGTCTCCCGCACAAGCCTGGACAACCGTCTCTCCGACTACCGCGGCCTGTACGCCACCCGCCCCCTCGCCGCCCTCGCCATGGCCTTCTTCCTGCTCTGCCTCGCCGGACTGCCGCCAGGCATCGTCGGCCTCTTCGCCAAGGTCACGGTCTTCTCCGCCGCCGTTGACGCAGGCCTCGGCTGGCTCGCGGTCGTCATGGCCGTCAACGTCGTGATCGCGCTCTACTACTACCTCCAGTGGACAGCGGTACTCTTCCGCGGACCGGAAGAGCCCGAGGCGGCGGCCCCAGCAGGCACAGAGGGCACGGCACCCACCCTGCGCGTGACCGCACCGGCGTCCCTCACCGCCGCGATCGCCCTCACCGCCGCCGTCGGCATCGTGCTCTCCGGAGCCCCGCAGCTCGTGCTCAGGTTCGCCGCAGTCAACCTCTTCTGACCACGCACCGACCCTGCCCAAGATCGGCTTGCCCCGGCCGGACCGCACAGGGCAGGGTCATGCCCGCACACCACGCATACGTACACACAAAAGAGGAGCCAGGGCAGTGCTGAACGGGTTCAAGGACTTCATCCTGCGCGGAAACGTGATCTCCATGGCGGTCGGACTCGCCGTCGGAGCCGCGTTCACCGCAGTCGTCACAGGATTCAGCAACGCATTCATCGTGCCGCTGATCGGAGTCATCACCCGAGGCACCGGAGACTTCAGCAAGGCCACCTTCCAGGTCGAGGGCGTGAATTTCCCCTACGGCCTGTTCGTCAGTGCCTCCATCGCTTTCCTGATCACCGCCGCCGTCCTCTACTTCTGCGTCGTCGTCCCCATGGCGAAGGTCCAGAGCCGCTTCACAGCCAAGGCCGAGGAGAAGGTCGACATCAAGGCCGCCCTGCGCGACTGCCCCCGCTGCTACACGGCCGTCCCGGCCATCGCCTCCCGCTGCGCCCACTGCACCAGCGAGATCAAGCCCGACCCCGAGGCCCTCGCGCTCGCCGGAATCCCCGCCCAGCGCTGACCCACCCCCGCAGCCGCCCGCACCGACACCGCGACACCCGTACGGCCCAGTGCCTGCTCCGGCCCGAACAGCCGGACAGGCCCCGCCCTCCGGCCGCACGCACAAGGGAACTAGCTCTCCTCGCCTGGCGTTGACCAGTACGGGAGGCTCCACTGGGGAGTGGAGCACCACCCAGCAAGGGTTCCCCTGCTGCACCACTTGGAGGGCGTACCGTGCACCGCCGGCACAACGGGCTGAGAACCGCCGTACTCCTCGGGGGCCTGTCCGCACTCATCATCGTCATCGGCAGTTTCTTCGGACGTACAGGCCTGATCGTCGCGCTCTTCGTAGCCGTCGGCACCAACGCCTACGCCTACTGGAACAGCGACAAACTCGCCCTACGGGCCATGCGGGCCCGCCCGGTCAGCGAATTCGAGGCGCCACAGCTCTACCGCATGGTCCGCGAACTCTCCACCGCGGCCCGCCAACCCATGCCACGGCTCTACATCTCCCCGACCCAGGCACCCAACGCCTTCGCCACCGGCCGCAACCCGCGCAACGCGGCCGTGTGCTGCACCGAAGGCATCCTGCAGATTCTGGACGAACGCGAACTGCGAGGCGTCATCGGCCACGAACTCAGCCATGTCTACAACCGCGACATCCTGATCTCGTCAGTCGCCGGAGCACTCGCCTCCGTCGTCATGTTCCTGGTCAACTTCGCATGGCTGATTCCGGGCGGCCGGTCCAACGACGACGAAGGCCCCGGCATCCTCGGCATGCTGCTGATCATGATCCTCGGCCCGCTCGCCGCGAGCGTCATCCAACTCGCCGTCAGCCGCTCCCGCGAATACGAGGCAGACGCCTCGGGCGCCCAACTGACCGGCGACCCCCTGGCCCTCGCCAGTGCCCTGCGCAAACTGGACGCAGGAACGAAACAGCTCCCCCTGCCCCCCGAGCCGAGGATCGAGACCGCGAGCCACATGATGATCGCGAACCCCTTCCGCCCCGGCCAAGGCATGTCCAAGATGTTCTCCACGCACCCGCCGATGGCGGAGCGCATTGCCCGACTTGAGCAAATGGCAGGTCATCGCCCGTGAGGACGATCCGTGCGGACGCCCCTGGTGGACGTCGGAGAAGAACAGACCGAAGAAAATCCACAGAGGGAAGCCGAACACAGCGAGCACGCCGATCGCCGGTTCGGCCAGACAGCCGCACCCCGTCAGTCGGTTGCTGGTCCTCGCGTACGTATTGTCTTCCCCCGTGCCGCCATTGAGCCGCATCCCCTACCGGGGAACGACGACAGCATCCTCCTAGCGGGCTCCGAACGCTTCGTCGGTCGTGACCACCTCTCGGCCCAGCGGCATGAGCGAGATGGGGATCATCTTCAGGTTTGCCCAGCCGAACGGGATTCCTATGATCGACACAAACAGCGGGATGCTTGTGATCAGGTGCCCCAGTGCGAGCCACCACCCGGCGAAGACGAGCCAGATCACGTTACCGACGCACGAGGGCGCACCCGCGTCGGGCCGCTCCACGGTGGTCCGCCCGAATGGCCACAGCACGTAGCCGGCGATTCTCAGCGAGGCGATACCGAACGGGATCGTCACGATCAGGACGAAGCAGATGATCGCAGCGAGCAGGTAGCCAAGGGCCATCCAGAACCCACAGAAGACCACCCACAAGACGTTCAGGATCAGCTGTACGAGCTTCATGATCACTAGCCTTCCGCACGTTTCGCCTGTCAGGGCTGTTCAAAGCCAGTATCGGTCCCGGAACCGAAGAGGGCTCGCCTGAATGTCAGTGCCGTCCTCCACCATGAACCCATGAACGACACCGAGCAGTTGCTGACGGCCGTGGAGAAGACAGCGCACACCACCCCACGGTGGGAGAGGTACCCCCTCCCGGCAGCTCTGTCCACCCAGGACATCGTCCAGGCCGAAGCGGCCCTCGGCTTCGCGCTGCCGCCACTGCTGACTGCCCTCTACACCCGGATCGCCAACGGCGGCTTCGGCCCGGAATACGGTCTGCTGCCCCTCACCGGCAGCCCCGCCCCCGACGGCGAGCACTCCGCCGTCGAGCAGTACCTCGCCCACCGCAGATCCGCGAGCGAGGAAGGGCAGTGGCCCTGGCCGGAAGGCGTACTGCCGATATGCACCCTGGGTTGCGGCATGTACAGCTGCGTGGACTGCCGCACCGACCGCACCACCGTCCTGCTCTTCGAGCCGAACGCCGACGAACCGCAGCACGCCTGGTACATCGACCAGCCCGATCTTGCCACCTGGCTGCGCACATGGCTGGACGGAGCGGGCTGGTACGGGGAGGACGCCGACGACGAAGCAATGGACCTGCAGCCCTGGCCGGACTACAACACCCGCATATGAACAGGCTGTGAGCTGACGCGCATCCCGCTCGACCAGCAACCGTCCACGCCCACCCGACGTCTTGGATTCCACAGCCAAGTGAAGGGTAGGTTCGGCAGCATGACCATTATCGGTTGGATCATTCTCGGACTGCTTGCCGGAGTCATTGCCAAGGTGCTGCTCCCGGGCCGCGACCCGGGCGGGCTGGTCGGCACCACCCTCATCGGGGTCGCCGGCGCCTTCATCGGTGGCTGGATCTCCTCACGCTTCCTCGACCACCCCATATCCAAGAACTTCTACGACACCGCGACATGGATTTCGGCCATCGGCGGCTCGCTGGTACTGCTCATCGCCTACCGGCTGCTCTTCGGGAACTCCCGGGACCGGCACTGACATCCCGTCCGCGCCTCAGATACCCAACCCGGTCTCGCGCAGGGTCAGATTGAGCCGGCCCCTGCTCATGCCTGTCGCGGGATCGGCCGTCCCCGGACAGACTTTCGGCACACCGTGGAACGCGAAGCGTGACTCGCCACCGAAGACGAACAGGTCACCGGAAGCCAACTCCACATCCGTATAAGGCCGTCCGCGGTCCTGCGTGTTGCCGAAGCGGAAGACACACGTATCACCGATGCTGAGCGAGACCACCGGCGCACCGGACCGCTCCTCCTTGTCCTGGTGCATGCCCATCCTTGCCGCGCCGTCATAAAAATTGATCAGCGCGGTGTCCGGCGCGTACGTCCCGACCGGACTCTCCTCCCCGTACGCCTCGACCAGCGCTGCCCGCCCCAACTCCGCCAGCCAGTCCGGAAAATCGGCGACCCGCGCCCCGTTCACATCATCCGCCGTCCGCGAATACCGGTACGGCTGCCAGTGCCACCCCACACAGACCGTCTGGACGGACATCACCCCTCCGCCCGGCAACACCGTGTGCCGCAGGGGCACCGGCCCCCGCGCCCACTCCCGGCAGGCCTCGACCAGCATCCGCTGGCGCTCCACCGGCAACCACTCCGGCACATGCACGGCACCCGGCGCCACGACAGCCCGCGACCTCGGGAAGAGACCCGCCATGTCGCCCACCGCCCATCCGTACGCAGCCGCTCAGCGCGCGGTCAGAGCGCCTTCCAGCCCCAGAAGCCGCTCCTTGCACTCCAGCTCGCCCGCGTAACCCCGCAGGGCCCCGTCCGCACCGATCACCCGGTGGCACGGGCGCACGACCAGCAGCGGATTGCGGCCGATCGCCGTCCCCACGGCCCGCACACCCGCCCCGGGTGCGCCGATCCGCTCGGCGATCTGCCCGTAGGACACCGTCTCCCCGTACGGGATGGTGTCCAGCGCGCCCCACACCCGTCGCTGGAACTCCGTGCCCCGACCCTCCGCGTACGCGATGTCGAAGCGGGTCAGCCGCCCTTCGAAATACGCCCTCAGCTGCGCGGCGATCCCGGCGAAGACCTCCGGCGCATGGACCCACCCGTCCTGGACGACCTCGGCGCCTTTCTGGCCCGGCAGGGAGAGCGAGGCGAGCGCCACACCGCCGGCCGCGGCCGGTGATTCCTCGCCGACCAGCAGCAGTTCACCCAGTGGGCTGTCGACGATCGCGTACATGGTCATGGCCGGTCTCTCTCCTCTCCGTACAGGGCGACGAATCACCCGCATCGCCGTTCCGTACGGACAAGTCTGCGACCGCCCGCCACCCGCGACCGGCGGTATTCGGACATCACATCCGATGGGGTGCGAGGCGGGCCGGTGCGCACCCCCGGCCTGCCCCACCCGCGCCCGGACGGACGACCGGAAGACGGACCTACCGGTAGTTCACGAACTGCACGGCGAAGTCGAAGTCCTGGCCCTTCAGCAGCGCCTGCACGGCCTGCAGGTCGTCCCGGCTCTTCGAGCTGACCCGCAGCTCGTCGCCCTGGACCTGCGCCTTGACGCCCTTCGGACCCTCATCGCGAATGATCTTCGCCACCTTCTTGGCGTTCTCCTGGGAGATGCCTTCCTCGATCGTGGCGAAGATCTTGTACTCCTTGCCGGACAGCTGCGGCTCGCCCGCGTCCAGCGACTTGAGCGAGATGCCCCGCTTGATCAGCTTGGACTGGAAGATGTCGAGGATCGCCTTGACCCGCTCCTCGCCGTTCGCCTCCATGAGGATCTTCTCGCCGGACCAGGAGATCGAGGCGCCCGTGCCCTTGAAGTCGTAGCGCTGCGAGATCTCCTTGGCGGCCTGGTTGAGGGCGTTGTCGACCTCCTGCCGCTCGACCTTCGAGACGATGTCGAAACTGGAGTCGGCCATGACGTGTGGCTCCTTGCGTCGAATGCTTGTGGGGTACGACGTAAAGCCTAGCCATCGCCCACCGCCACGAGTACTGATCAATCAGGTGGCGGAGCACCCCAGGTCATCAGGTATCGTTTACGTCGTCGCCAAGGAGCCCCGCTCAACGGAGTTCCAAGGAGTCGTTCGAGGCGGTGTGCCCGAGTGGCCAAAGGGAGCAGACTGTAAATCTGCCGGCTCAGCCTACCCAGGTTCGAACCCTGGCGCCGCCACTCGAACAGAGCCCCTGACCAGCACAAATGGTCAGGGGCTCAGTCATTTTCTGCCCCTTTCACGAACAGTCCTACCGTGGTTCGAACCGCTGCTAGCAGCGACGCCCGCCCTGTTCGCTCCGAGCGTTCCACGCTGCGCCGAGCCGGCCCGGCCCCGTGGGGATCCGGTGGCGCGCAGTCCGGTCCGGTGGGAGCGGAAGAGGGTCTCCAGCCGACTGGCCGGAGACCGGGGTGCCGCATTCGCCGCCTGCCGGCCTGGTGGAGCTTCAGCCCGGGACTGGCCCCCGCCGAACGGTGTCCTCCGCCCCGGCGCGCAGCCGGGGAAGGGGGAAGCGCGGGCTCCACAGCCGGCGGCAGGCGGTGCAGCCCTGGGCGGACGGTTTTTTGCCACTGGGGGTCTCGTCCGCGGTGAGCGCCGTCAGTGACGTCCGGTCCCAGTGCGCGGCGATCGTCGCCTGTCCGATGCCGGCGACGAGGCTGCTCAGCCGGCCCACCCGTTGCGCGAGTTGGCGTCCGGTCAGCTGTTCGCCGGAGTCCTCGCGGAGGCCGCGCGCGACCCGGCAGGGGCTGTGCGGATCAGAGCTGTTGAGCGACGCATGGGCCCTCCTCCCGGCGGAACTTACGAGCCGTCGGGAGGATCAACGACGCGGGCGGCTGATGGTCACCCGTTCGGCCGAAGATGCGTCGTACGAGGGAGGGCGGGGGAGAGCGGAGGAGGGGGCGTTCAGGGCTCTGTATTTCTCCCCCGTCGCCCCGTTCAGTTCCCCGCGACATCCTTCATCGCCACCGCCAACGGCACGTTCCCCGAGATCAGTTCCAGGGTCAGTCCCGCTGTCGCCGGGGTGTCCAGCAGTTCCAGCAGCGTCGCCGCCACGTCGTCGCGCGGTACCGTTCCGCGCCCCGTCGAGGCTGCCAGCAGAACCTGCCCCTTGCCCGCGTCGTCGGTGAGCATTCCGGGGCGCAGGATCGTCCAGTCGAGTGCGGTCCTGGAGCGTACGTAAGCGTCGGCGGCGCCCTTGGCCCGCAGGTACACGTCGAAGACCTCGTCGCCCGGGTGGTCCGGATCGGCACCCATGGAGGAGACCACGATGCAGCGTCGTACGCCCGCCCGTTCCGCCGCGTCCGCGAACAGCACTGCCGCACCGCGGTCCACCGTGTCCTTGCGGGCCGTACCGCTGTTCGGGCCCGCGCCGGCCGCGAAGACTGCCGCGTCGGCGCCGCGCAGCACCTCGGCCACTTCGTCCACGGAGGCCGATTCGAGGTCCAGGACGACCGGTTCGGCGCCTGCCGACCGGAGGTCCTCGCCCTGTCCCGGGTTGCGGATGATGCCGACCGCTTCATCTCCGCGCGCAGCGAGCAGCCGCTCCAGCCGCAGCGCGATCTGACCATGTCCACCTGCGATGACAATGCGCATAGTCACGACCGTACGCCGCGGCGCGCCGCCCCGCTCAGGACCCGCCGCCCGGCCCGGGTTCGGGGCGGGCCTGGCGGGGCAGATCGAGTGCGACGACGGTCTCGGAGTCGCAGTACTCGCGGACCGCGCTGGTGCGGGCCACCACGCGTCCGCGGTGCACGACGATCCGGCTGTACGCGAGCGAGAGCGCGCCGGAGAGATGTTCGCCGCGTACGGCGAGGAGTTCGGCGGGGAAGCCTGCCTCGACGCGGATCTCGGGCAGCCCCATGGCCTTCCTGGCGGCCGTGGAGACGGCGTCGTACGCGTCCTCGGGGCGTAGGCCGCTCTGGGAGGCGAGCAGGTAGGCGGCCTCCAGCGGGTCTCCGCGGCCCACGGGGTTCGCGACGTCGCGCAGTGCCCCGCTGCCTGCCGCTGTACGCACGCCGGCGGCGCGCAGCAGGCGTACGGGCGCGGTGCCCCTGCGTTCGGTGCCGCAGCAGCCGCCCTGGGGGAGGCAGATCACGGTCACTTCGGCGGCGGCGAGCCGATCGGCGGCGCGAGCCGCGGTTTCCGGGGGGAGCCGGTCGAGGCCGGCGCAGGGGCCTATGGAGACGCCGGGCCGGTGTCCGGCGGCCATGGCGGCGAGCCGGGCGAGGCGGGCGGGGTCGTCGCCGTCCATGTGCAGATCGACGGGGCAGTGGTGTTCGGCGGCGATCTCCAGGACGGCTTCGGTGTATCCGGCCGGGTCGGGGTCGAGCTCGGGGCAGCCGCCGATCACGCCGGCTCCTGTTTTCACCGCGTCGCGCAGCATGGCGAGGCTGTCGGCGCCTGCGATTCCGGTGAGCAGACGGGGTACGGCGACCGGGGTCAGTTCGGTGAGTCCGTGCAGGAAGCGGCGTGCCTGGAGTACTGCTTCGAGGCCGGCGAGTCCGGTGACGTCCCCGATCCGTACGTGTGAGCGCAGGGCGGTGGCGCCGTGGCCGAGTTGCAGCAGAGCGGCTTCGGTGGCGCGGCGCTGGATGTCCTCGGGGTGGTGCGACGCGGGTCCGGAGCTGTCGGGGCCGGTGCTGTCGACGGTGAGTGCGGTGTCGCTGTGGGCGTGGGGTTCCGCCGGGGCGGGGAGCAGGAGATAGCCGCGCAGGTCGACGCGAGGGCCGAGGGCGGTCAGGCTGCCCGTGGTGCCGACGGCCTCGATGCGGCCGCGGCCGAGCCGTACGTCGACGATGCGGCCGTCGGTGAGCCGGGCGCCGCACAGGATCAGGGCGTTGGCTTCGGTGGCGGCGTCGGCGGCGTGGTCGTCGGGCTGCCGCGGCCGGCTGTCGGGCATCGCGCTCCTGGGAGGGTTACAAGATCACGCAGAGTGAATCGAGCCTAGGGGCGTGTACGTCCCGGTTCGAGGAGGAGGGAAATAGTCGTACCGGTGTGGCCTCGTGAGGTGTGCGCGGCGGGTGGGAGGGGTCGGCGCGGTGGCTGTTCCGAGGCCGGCTGGGCATGGCTCGCGGCGCTGGTCGGGTTGCCGGTCACGTGCTGATCAGGCGGCGGTTCCGGCCGCCGGCCGGGCTCCCGGCCGGGTCGTCCGCCGGTCGTGGATCGGGGGTCGGTCGGGGGATCGGGGCAGGGCCGGTCATCACTGCGGCGGCGGGCTCCGAAACGGATTTGGGCGATCGGCGGAGGACCGTGTAATGTCTTCATCGCTCGCCCCAATAGCTCAGTCGGTAGAGCGTCTCCATGGTAAGGAGAAGGTCTACGGTTCGATTCCGTATTGGGGCTCTGGTGATCGGAGAACCCCGCCTCACGGCGGGGGGATCCGTCATCAAAGCGGTGTAGCTCAGTCGGTAGAGCAAGCGGCTCATAATCGCTGTGTCACCGGTTCAAGTCCGGTCACCGCTACTTACGGTAGCCGATTGTGGGGTCGGTCCTTCGATCGGCTACTCTTTTTTGCGTTCATCCGTTCATCCGTCCGTCCAAGGAGCACTCACGTGGCTGCCACCGACGTCCGCCCGAAGATCACGCTGGCCTGCGTGGAGTGCAAGGAGCGGAACTACATCACCAAGAAGAATCGGCGTAACAACCCGGACCGTCTTGAGATGAAGAAGCACTGCCCGCGCTGCAACTCGCACACTGCGCACCGCGAAACGCGCTGAATCAGGCTCGTACACGAGGCCGCCCCCACTGGGGGCGGCCTCGTGTCGTTGTATAGGACTGTCCCGTACAGGGTTGTTCATCGGCCTTTTCGTCTTTCATCAGGAGGTAGCGAGCCCATGGCGCTCGACCAGTCCTTCGTCGGGCGGACCTATCCGCCCACCGCGCCGTACGAGGTCGGCCGGGAGAAGATCCGTGAGTTTGCCGAGGCGGTGGGAGACACCAATCCCGCGTACGTCGATCCGGCGGCCGCCCGGGCGCTCGGGCATTCCGATGTGATCGCGCCGCCCACTTTTGTCTTCTCCATCACGTTCAAGGCTGCGGGGCAGGTGGTGCAGGACCCGCAGCTGGGCCTGGACTACAGCCGTGTGGTGCATGGTGACCAGAAGTTCGTGTACGCGCGTCCAGTGCGGGCGGGGGACCGACTGACGGTCACTTCGACGATCGAGGGCGTCAAGTCCATGGCGGGCAACGACATTCTCGACATCCGTGGTGAGGTCCATGACGAGGCCGGCGAGCATGTCGTGACCGCGTGGACGAAGCTGGTGGCGCGCGCCGCCGAGGAGGCGTGATGACGGCGAAGGTGAGTTACGCATCGGTCGAGGTCGGTACGGAGCTGCCGGCGCAGTCCTTCCGGGTGACCCGCGCGATGCTGGTGCAGTACGCGGGCGCCTCCGGTGACTTCAACCCGATCCACTGGAACGAGAAGTTCGCCCTCGAGGTCGGGCTGCCGGATGTGATCGCGCACGGCATGTTCACCATGGCTGAGGCGATCCGGGTGGTCACGGACTGGGTCGGCGACCCGGGTGCGGTCGTGGAGTACGGGGTGCGGTTCACCAAGCCGGTCGTCGTGCCGAACGACGACAAGGGTGCGCTGATCGAGGTCGGTGCCAAGGTGGCGGCCCTGCTGGACGACAAGCAGGTGCGGGTGGACCTGACGGTGATGAGCGAGGGCAAGAAGGTGCTGGGGATGTCCCGCGCCGTTGTGCGGCTCGCCTGAGCCGTTGTCGAGCCACGCTCATGAGTGAGGGGCACTCTCCGCTGGGGGGTGCCCCTCGCCCGTACTCGTACTCGCGAGGCCCTCGCGTCATCTTTCGGAGCGGCTGTCCCGTACCGCTTGACCAAGTTAGTGATTGAGTACTAACTTAGCTGCATGGTCAGGATGAGTGCAGAGGAGCGGCGCGAGAGCGTCATCCGCGCGGCGATCACCGAGTTCGCCCGCGGTGGGTACAACGCCACGTCCACGGAGGCGATCGCCAAGCGGGTCGGCGTCTCGCAGCCGTATCTCTTCCGTCTCTTCCCCAGCAAGCAGGCCATGTTCCTCGCCGCCTCCGACCGCTGTCTGGCGGACACCCGGAAGGTCTTCGCCGAGGCCAGTGAGGGCCTGGAGGGCCAGGAGGCGCTCCACGCCATGGCGGCGGCGTATCAGCGCCTCATCGTCGACGACCCCGACAAACTGCTGATGCAGATGCAGATATATGCGGCGATCGCGGCGGCCGAGGCCTCCGGGGACCACGAGTTCGGCGAGTCGGCGCGGGCCGGCTGGCTGCAGATGTGGGACGAGGTTCACCTCGCGCTCGGAGCCGATCTCGGCGAGACCACGATCTTCCTCGCGTACGGCATGCTCGCCAACACCCTAGCCTCGCTCGGTTTCCCGGCCAACAGCCGCGTCTGGTCCGGCTTCTACCCCTCGGCGCAGTTGAGGGCCTGAGCGCGGCCGGCCGTCCGAACAGTGCGACCCGGGTTCGGCCCGGTTTTCTGCCAAGCAAAGTTAGTCATTAATAACTAACCCCCAGGGGGAGCAGTGAATCAGCACACGACAGGTCGCTCAGGAGCGGTCTGGGCCCTCGTCATCACCAGCGTGGCCGGTTTCATGGCGGCCCTCGACAATCTCGTCGTCACCACCGCCCTGCCCTCCATCCGCAAGAGTCTTGGCGGGGAGCTGGCGGAGCTCGAGTGGACGGTGAACGCGTACACCCTGACCTTCGCCGTTCTGCTGATGCTCGGCGCCGCTCTCGGCGACCGGTTCGGGCGACGGCGGCTCTTCCTCGCCGGGCTCACCGTCTTCACCGGCGCCTCCGCCGCGGCGGCCCTGTCGTCCGGCATCAACGAGCTGATCGCCTTCCGGGTCGTCCAGGGCATCGGCGCGGCGATCATGATGCCGCTGACACTCACCCTGCTCACGGCCGCCGTGCCGGCCGCCCGCCGCGGCATGGCCCTCGGGATCTTCAGCGCCGTCACCGGACTCGCCGTGGCCAGTGGTCCGCTGATCGGCGGCAGCCTGACCGAGCACATCTCCTGGCAGTGGATCTTCTGGCTGAACGTGCCGGTCGGCCTGGTCCTGCTGCCGCTGGCCCGGCTGCGCCTGGCGGAGTCGTACGCCCCGAACGCCCGGCTCGACATCCCCGGCACGCTCCTCGTCAGCGGAGGTCTCTTCGGCATCGTCTACGGGCTGGTCAACGCCAACGCGGACGGCTGGACCAGCGCCACGGTCCTCACCGGACTGATCGCGGGTTCCGCACTGATGGGCGGTTTCGTCCGCCACGGCTTCCGGGCGAAGAACCCGATGCTGCCGATGCGGCTCTTCCGCAACCGCGGGTTCTTCGGGATCAACATGGCCGGCCTGCTGATGTTCCTCGGGATGTTCGGATCGATCTTCCTGCTCAGCCAGTACCTCCAGGGCGTGCTGGGCTACTCGCCGACCCAGGCCGGGCTGCGGATGCTGCCCTGGACCGGCATGCCGATGCTGGTCGCTCCGATTGCCGGGTATCTCTCCGACCGGTTCGGCGGGCGCCCGGTCGTCGTGACCGGTCTCGCGCTCCAGGCCGTCGGGCTGGCCCTCTTCGCCATGGTCATCGCCCCCGACGCCTCGTACACCGCGCAGCTGCCCGCCCTGATGATCGGCGGTGTCGGCATGGCGCTCTACTTCGCGCCGGCCGCCAGCCTCGTCATGTCGAGCGTCCGGCCCGCCGAGCAGGGCATCGCCTCCGGAGCCAACAACGCCCTGCGTGAGGTCGGCGGCGCCCTCGGGGTCGCGGTGCTCGCCTCGGTCTTCTCCGCGCAGGGCGGTTACGGCTCCGCGCAGTCCTTCACGGACGGGACCGTTTCGGCGGTCTGGATCGGCGCCGGTTTTGTGGCGCTCGCCGCGCTCGTGGCACTGCTGATCCCGGGCCACCGCCCCGCACCGGCGGCGGAGCCGGAGCCGGTCGAGGAGTTGTCCGCCGTCGCCGCCTGATCCGTGGCGCGGTCCGGTCCGACCCCGCTGCCCTGTGTGTACGGTCCGTGGCCCCGCGCGAGCGGTGGTGCCGCGGACCGTACTCTTGTCCCCGTGCTGGAACTCCACGACGCCCCCCTCGCCCCCCTGACCACCTTCCGGCTCGGCGGCCCCGCGGCCCGCCTCCTCACGGCAACGACGGACGCCGAGGTGGTCGCAGCCGTGCGTGAGGCCGACGAGGACGGCACTCCGCTCCTCGTCGTCGGCGGCGGCAGCAACCTGGTCATCGGCGACAAGGGCTTCGACGGCACCGCCCTGCGCATCGCGACCAAGGGCTTCGCGCTCTCCGGTACGACGCTGGAACTGGCCGCCGGCGAGATCTGGACGGACGCCGTCGCCCGCACGGTCGAAGCCGGTCTCGCGGGCATCGAGTGCCTGGCCGGAATCCCCGGCTCGGCGGGTGCGACACCGATCCAGAACGTCGGTGCGTACGGCCAGGAGGTCGCGTCGACCATCACGGAGGTCGTCGCCTACGACCGGTACACCCGCGAAACGGTCACCATCCCGAACGCCGAGTGCGCATTCTCGTACCGCCACAGCCGCTTCAAGGCCGAACCCGACCGCTTCGTGGTGCTGCGTGTCCGTTTCGAGCTGGAAGACGCGGGCGGTCTCTCCGCGCCCCTCAAGTACCCCGAGACGGCCCGTGCCATGGGTGTGGAACAGGGTGACCGGGTGCCCGCGGCGGCGGCCCGAGAGACCGTGCTGCGGCTCCGGGCCGGCAAGGGCATGGTGCTCGACCCGGAGGACCACGACACCTGGTCGGCAGGGTCCTTCTTCACCAACCCGATCCTCGACGGTGCGCAGTACGAGGCGTTCCTCGCCCGTGCCAAGGACCGGCTCGGCCCCGAGGTGACGCCCCCCGCCTTCCCCGCGGACGGGGGACGCACCAAGACCTCGGCCGCGTGGCTCATCGACCGGGCCGGTTTCACCAAGGGGTATGGAACCGGGCCCGCCCGCATCTCCACCAAGCACGCGCTCGCCCTCACCAACCGCGGCGGGGCGACCACTGAGGACCTGCTCGCGCTCGCTCGCGAGGTCGTCGCGGGCGTTCATGACGCCTTCGGCGTCACGCTCGTCAACGAACCGGTGACGGTCGGCGTCACCCTCTGACGCGGGTGTGGCGTCAGTACGCCACGCCCACGCCCTGCTTCACCGCCGCCGGATCGTCGATCAGCGCCAGCATCGCGTGCGCCACATCGGCCCGGGAGATGGACCGGCCGCTGCGCGGATTGCCGCCGTAGACCGTCCGGTACGTCCCGGTCAGCGGCCCGTTGGTGAGCTTCGGCGGCCGGACCGACGTCCAGTCCGTCGCGCTGCGGGCCAGTGCGGCCTCCATCAGCGTCAGGTCGGCATAGACGTCCTTGAGGATCGCCCCGATCACCTTCAGCATCATCCGGTCCAGCAACGGAGCATCCGCGGGCTTCGGCGCGACCGGGGCCGCGCTCACCACGAGCAGCCGCCGCGTCCCCTCCGCCTCCATGGCGCGCAGCACCGAGCCGGTGAGCCGCTCGGCGATCCCGTCGGCCTTCCGGCCGCGCGAGCCGAGTCCGGAGAGCACCGCGTCCCGCCCGGCGACGGCTTCGCGCAGCGCCTCCGGATCGTCGATCCGCGCCGCTGCGTGGACCGTGAGGTCGGAGAGCGGGACCGGCAGCCGTGCCGGATCGCGGACCACTGCCGTCACGTCATGGCCCGCGGCCACCGCCTGGCGGACGATCTCCTGGCCGATGCCGCCTGTCGCGCCGAACACCGTGAGTCTCATTGCGCACCCTCCCCGGGTGGGTAAGTATCCACTCACCTCTAGGGTGAGTGGATACTCACCACGCGTCAAGCATCATTGGAGTGCACATGGAGCAGAAGCCGGCCCGTGTCCGCATCGTCGACGCCGCCCACCAGCTGATGCTCACCATCGGCCTGGCCCGGGCCACCACCAAGGAAATCGCCCGCGCCGCGGGCTGTTCGGAGGCGGCCCTCTACAAGCACTTCCCGAGCAAGGAGGAGCTGTTCGTGGCTGTCCTCAAGGAGCGGTTGCCCAAGCTCAACCCACTGCTGCGGCGGCTGACCGCCGACCCGGCGGCGGGGGAGCGGACGGTCGAGGAGAACCTCACCGAGATAGCCCGCGAGGCCGCGCTCTTCTACGCCCAGAGCTTCCCGATCGCCGCCTCCCTCTACGCCGAGCCGCGGCTCAAGAACCGCCACGACGCGGCCATGCGCGAGCTCGGCACCGGCCCGCACCTGCCGATCCAGGGCGTCGCCGCCTACCTCCGCAGCGAACAGTCCGCCGGCCGCGTCCGACCCGGTGCCGACACCTATGCCGCCGCGTCGCTGCTGCTCGGCGCCTGCGTCCAGCGCGCGTTCGCTTACGACGCGACGGACGAGGGCCGCCCGCCGCAGTCACTCGACGAGTTCGCCGCGTCCGTGGCGCGGACGGTGCTGCACGGAATCGGGGCGTAGCCGGCCCGGTGCGGGCTCACGGGTGGGCCCGGCTCCGGCCGCCGCGCTGTCAGGCCGGCTTCGCCAGCCAGTCGTCGATCCCGGAGAGCAGCCGCCGCCGTACGTCGGGCGGCGCCGCCGACCCCCGTACCGACTGCCGCGCCAGCTCCGCCAGCTCCTCGTCCGTGAACGCGTGATGGCGGCGTACGAGTTCGTACTGCGCGGCCAGCCGGGAGCCGAAGAGCAGCGGGTCGTCCGCGCCGAGCGCCATCGGCACCCCGGCCTCGAACAGAGTGCGCAAGGGGACGTCCGACGGCTTCTCGTAGACGCCCAGCGCCACGTTCGACGCCGGGCACACCTCGCAGGTCACCCCGCGCTCCGCCAGTCTGCGCAGCAGCCGCGGGTCCTCGGCGGCCCGTACGCCGTGTCCGATCCGGGCCGCGTCCAGATCGTCCAGACAGTCCCGCACACTCGACGGGCCGGCCAGCTCCCCGCCGTGCGGGGCCGCCAGCAGGCCGCCGTCCCTGGCGATGGCGAAGGCCCGGTCGAAGTCGCGTGCCATCCCGCGCCGCTCGTCGTTGGAGAGCCCGAATCCGACGACGCCCCGGTCCGCGTACCGCACGGCGAGCCGTGCCAGCGTCCGCGCGTCCAGTGGATGCTTCATCCGGTTCGCGGCGATCACCACCCGCATCCCGAGCCCGGTCTCGCGGGCGGCGGCGCCCACGGCGTCCAGAATGATCTCGATCGCCGGGATCAGCCCGCCGAGCAGCGGGGCGTACGAGGTGGGGTCGACCTGGATCTCCAGCCAGCCGGAGCCGTCGGCGACGTCCTCCTGGGCCGCCTCGCGCACCAGCCGCTGGATGTCCTCGGGCGCCCGCAGACAGGACCGGGCGATGTCGTAGAGCCGCTGGAAGCGGAACCAGCCGCGCTCGTCTGTGGCCCGCAGCTGGGGCGGTTCGCCGCTGGTCAGTGCCTCCGGCAGGCGTACGCCGTACTTGTCGGCGAGTTCGAGCAGTGTCGTGGGCCGCATCGACCCGGTGAAATGCAGGTGCAGGTGAGCCTTGGGCAGCAGGTGAAGGTTGCGAACGGCGTCCATTCACCCTCCGTAACTGTTACGCTCCGACCTGTGCCGCTAGGGCGCCGGGCAGGGCTTGTCCGTCTTGAGGCCGCACAGTAGGCCAAGTGAGAAGCCCCCTGCTGAAGGGGGAGGAGTCACTCCAAGATCCTGCCGTAAAGATCTCGGAACAGGCAGCCCGTTTCACCGAACGAGTGTTGCCTGAACGCATAAACGGGTCTCCGGATTTCACCGGAGACCCGTTCGCGTGTCCGAAGCCGATCAGGCCTTCGCCTCGCCCAGCAGCTTCTGGATCCGCGACACGCCCTCGACGAGGTCCTCGTCGCCCAGTGCGTACGACAGCCGCAGGTAGCCCGGCGTGCCGAAGGCCTCGCCCGGAACGACCGCGACCTCGGCCTCGTCCAGGATCAGTGCCGCCAGCTCGACCGAGGTGGCCGGGCGCTTGCCGCGGATCTCCTTGCCGAGCAGCGCCTTGACCGACGGGTAGGCGTAGAACGCGCCCTCGGGCTCCGGGCACAGCACGCCGTCGATCTCGTTCAGCATCCGCACGATGGTCTGCCGACGGCGGTCGAACGCGGTCCGCATCTCGGCGACCGCGTCCAGGTTCCCGGAGACGGCGGCCAGCGCGGCGACCTGAGCGACGTTGGAGACGTTGGACGTGGCGTGCGACTGCAGGTTGGTCGCGGCCTTGACGACGTCCTTCGGGGCGATGAGCCAGCCCACGCGCCAGCCGGTCATCGCGTACGTCTTGGCGACACCGTTGACCACGATGCACTTGTCGCGCAGGGCGGGCACCAGCGCCGGCAGCGAGGTGAACGTCGCGGTGCCGTAGACCAGGTGCTCGTAGATCTCGTCGGTCAGCACCCACAGGCCGTGCTCGACGGCCCACTCGCCGATCGCCTTGGCGTCGGCCTCGCTGTACACCGCACCGGTCGGGTTCGACGGGGAGACGAACAGGACGACCTTCGTACGCTCGGTGCGCGCCGCCTCCAGTTGCTCGACGGAGACCCGGTAGCCGGTGGTCTCGTCGGCCACGACCTCCACCGGGACACCGCCGGCGAGACGGATCGACTCGGGGTAGGTGGTCCAGTACGGCGCCGGGACGATGACCTCGTCGCCCGGGTCGAGGATCGCGGCGAACGCCTCGTAGATGGCCTGCTTGCCGCCGTTGGTCACCAGGATCTGGGAGGCGTCGACCTCGTAACCGGAGTCGCGCAGCGTCTTCTCCGCAATGGCGGCCTTGAGCTCGGGGAGCCCGCCGGCGGGGGTGTAGCGGTGGTACTTCGGGTTGCGGCAGGCCTCGACCGCGGCGTCGACGATGTAGCCGGGGGTCGGGAAGTCGGGCTCGCCGGCACCGAAGCCGATCACCGGACGGCCGGCGGCCTTGAGGGCCTTGGCCTTGGCGTCGACGGCGAGGGTGGCGGACTCGGAGATGGCACCGATGCGGGCGGAGACCCGGCGCTCGGAGGGAGGAGTTGCAGCGCTCATGGACCCCATCGTCCCAGACCCCGATCCCTGTCGGCACACGGGTTTCAGGGACCGGACAGGACTCGGACAGCATGCGGACAACATGTGGCTACGAGTTGTCGGGAGCTATCTGTTCGACGTCGGGCCGATGAGCACGTACACTCACCTGTCGTTGGCCTTCACCAGCCACACCGTTGCTGCACCCGGGGTACCGGGAAAGATGCGGTAGGTTGGTGGAAACCACAAAGGGTCGTAGCTCAATTGGTAGAGCACTGGTCTCCAAAACCAGCGGTTGGGGGTTCAAGTCCCTCCGGCCCTGCTACACACTCCTTCGCCAGGATGTGTGCGCATGTACGTACTTCAATGCACCGCCGTGCGGCTCCACCGGGCGCGGCACGGCCATGACCCGGAATCAGGTGAGTAGCGTGACGGACGCCGTGGGCTCCATCGACATGCCTGATGCTGAGGATGAAGTACCCGAGTCGAAGAAGAAGACTCGGAAGGGCGGCAAGCGCGGCAAGAAGGGTCCCCTGGGCCGTCTCGCGCTGTTCTACCGCCAGATCATCGCCGAGTTGCGCAAGGTTGTCTGGCCGACTCGAAACCAGCTCACGACGTACACGTCCGTGGTGATTGTCTTCGTCGTCGTGATGATCGGTCTTGTGACCGTGATTGACTTCGGATTCCAGCGGGTCATCAAGTACGTCTTCGGCTGATCCCGCGGAGGGCGCCCCAAGGGCGCCCCTTTCGCATGTTCCACCCATTTGTATCCAGGAAGAAGCAGCCACCGTGTCTGACCCGAACCTGAACGACGCCGTCGACTCGACGGCGGGCGACGTCGAGTCCGCCGAGGACGAGTTCGAGATCGTCGAGGCGGCGGACGCTGTGGAGCCGGACCAGGCCGAAGCCGGCGACGCCGCCGCGGGCGAGCCCGCCGAGCAGGCCGCCCTGCACGCCGAGGACGAGGACGACTCCGAGAGCGAGACCGACTCCGAGGACGAGGACAGCGCGTCCGAGGAGGCGGAGGAAGAGGTCGAGGAAGAGGCCGAGTCGGCCGCTCCCGTCGACGCCGTCACCGCGCTCCGTGACGAACTTCGCGGTCTCCCCGGCGAGTGGTACGTCATCCACACGTACGCCGGTTACGAGAAGCGTGTGAAGGCCAACCTGGAGCAGCGCGCCGTCTCGCTCAACGTCGAGGACTTCATCTACCAGGCCGAGGTGCCCGAGGAAGAGATCGTCCAGATCAAGAACGGCGAGCGGAAGAACGTCCGTCAGAACAAGCTCCCGGGTTACGTCCTGGTGCGCATGGACCTGACGAACGAGTCCTGGGGCGTTGTCCGCAACACGCCCGGCGTCACCGGCTTCGTGGGCAACGCCTACGACCCGTACCCGCTGACCCTGGACGAGATCGTCAAGATGCTCGCCCCGGAGGCCGAGGAGAAGGCCGCCCGCGAGGCCGCGGAGGCCGAGGGCAAGCCGGTTCCGTCCCGCAAGGTCGAGGTCCAGGTGCTGGACTTCGAGGTGGGCGACTCGGTCACCGTCACCGACGGCCCGTTCGCGACACTGCAGGCGACGATCAACGAGATCAACGCCGACTCGAAGAAGGTCAAGGGTCTCGTCGAGATCTTCGGCCGCGAGACCCCGGTCGAGCTCAGCTTCGACCAGATCCAGAAGAACTAGTGCCACTCCCGGCAGTCCTTGCCCCGTCGAGGGGCAAGCGCTGCCGGTCACGGCCCTAGCGGTTTTCGCCGCCTGGACACACGCCTACCGAGCAGGTCAGAGAGGCTTCGCAGCTCCTCTGACCTGCTCGGTTTTTGGTCGCGCAGCTATACCCGTTATCGTTGTGCGGTATGCCTGCATCCGGATGACCGGATGACGGCGAAAAACTCTCACTAGGACCCGGAGAGAGCAATGCCTCCCAAGAAGAAGAAGGTCACGGGGCTTATCAAGCTCCAGATCAACGCCGGTGCGGCCAACCCGGCCCCGCCGGTCGGCCCCGCGCTCGGCCAGCACGGCGTCAACATCATGGAGTTCTGCAAGGCCTACAACGCCGCGACCGAGTCGCAGCGTGGCATGGTCGTGCCGGTGGAGATCACGGTCTACGAGGACCGTTCCTTCACCTTCGTGACGAAGACCCCGCCGGCCGCCAAGCTCATCCTCAAGGCCGCAGGTGTGGACAAGGGCTCCGGCGAGCCGCACAAGACCAAGGTCGCGAAGCTCACGAGCGCCCAGGTCCGCGAGATCGCCACGGTCAAGCTGCCCGACCTGAACGCCAACGACCTGGACGCCGCGGAGAAGATCATCGCCGGCACCGCCCGTTCGATGGGTGTCACGGTCGAGGGCTGATCAGCCCCGTAGTCCTTCAGTGGCAGGGCCAAGCGCTGGCCCGTACCACGCCTCCACACCTGAAACCACAGGAGCAGAAGTGAAGCGCAGCAAGAACCTCCGCGCTGCGGACGCCAAGGTCGACCGGGAGCGGAACTACGCCCCCCTCGAGGCCGTCCGTCTCGCCAAGGAAACCGCCACCACCAAGTTCGACGGCACCGTCGAGGTCGCGTTCTGCCTGGGTGTAGACCCTCGCAAGGCCGACCAGATGGTCCGTGGCACCGTGAACCTCCCGCACGGCACCGGCAAGACCGCCCGGGTCCTGGTCTTCGCGACCGGTGACCGTGCTGCGGCCGCGGAAGCCGCGGGCGCCGACATCGTCGGCGCCGACGAGCTCATCGACGAGGTGGCGAAGGGCCGTCTGGACTTCGACGCCGTCGTCGCCACTCCGGACCTCATGGGCAAGGTCGGCCGTCTCGGCCGCGTGCTCGGTCCGCGTGGTCTGATGCCGAACCCGAAGACCGGTACGGTCACCCCCGATGTCGTGAAGGCTGTCAACGACATCAAGGGCGGCAAGATCGAGTTCCGTGTCGACAAGCACTCGAACCTGCACTTCATCATCGGCAAGGTCTCCTTCGATGACACGAAGCTGGTCGAGAACTACGCCGCGGCGCTGGAGGAGATCCTCCGTCTGAAGCCGTCCGCCGCCAAGGGCCGCTACATCAAGAAGGCCACCCTGGCCACCACGATGGGCCCCGGCATCCCGCTGGACGCCAACCGCACCCGTAACCTCCTCGTCGAGGAGGACCCGGCCGCCGTCTGAGCCTCCGCGCTCGCACGAAAGCCGTGTCACGTGTGACATTGACGGGCTCCGCAACCTTTCGAGGTTGCGGGGCCCGTCCTCGTATCCGCCAGGGGGACGTACGGGGCGTCGCCACCACGTACTACTCCGGGACCCGACGTCGACAGGCCGACCGCGAAGAACTCCCGGCTCGACGCCGGTACGGCACCCAGGTCACGGTCGAGGAGCCTCCTGCTGCCGGCACGGTGGATTTCCAGAAGCTCGTGGAGCAGCAGCAGTGCAGCACTGCGGGAGCGTCTTGGACCGCCCCCCTTGTGCCCGCCGGTCTTCAGAGGAGCTCACACAACGGGCGCCCGGCTCGCGACGCCTGGCACGCACGCTCGCCGCGTTGCCGAAACGCCCTGGTAGCTCCTTTCCAAGCTCTCAGCTTCGTTCGAGCAGGGGAGACCCCGTCCGAGGACCTTTCGGCGCCTTGCGATCGCCCGCACCAGACGCCGCGAGCTGATCGGACTCCGAGTGGTGAGCTCCTCTTAAACCTCCCGCACCGCCCGAACCGGGACGGATTTGCTAGGCGCGACCCCGGTCGCGTACTCTCCTCCAGAAGCCAAAGACCGCTGGTCGTTGCTGCGCTCTCGCAAGAGGGGGCAGTGACCGAAGGATCCGTTGAGTACGGGCGACCTGCGCAGGTGACTGTGGAAAGCTCCCGGACTCTGTCCGGTCGAGCTGCGCCCTGGCACTTGTGCTGGGGCGTTTCGTCTTTCCCGGCCCCTTCTGAGCGGTCCTCATCACCCGGAAGGAGGCCGACGCTCATGGCAAGGCCCGACAAGGCTGCCGCGGTAGCCGAGCTCGCGGATCAGTTCCGCGGCTCGAACGCCGCCGTGCTGACCGAGTACCGGGGTCTCACCGTGGCACAGCTCAAGCAGCTGCGCCGTTCGCTCGGTGAGAACGCCCAGTACGCCGTGGTGAAGAACACGCTGACCAAGATTGCGGCCAACGAGGCCGGGATCACTTCGCTGGACGACCACTTCACTGGTCCGACGGCGGTTGCCTTCATCACCGGTGACCCGGTGGAGTCGGCGAAGGGTCTTCGTGACTTCGCCAAGGAGAACCCGAACCTGATCATCAAGGGCGGTGTCCTTGATGGCAAGGCGCTGTCCGCCGATGAGATCAAGAAGCTTGCGGACCTCGAGTCCCGCGAGGTTCTGCTCGCCAAGCTGGCCGGTGCCTTCAAGGGCAAGCAGTCTCAGGCTGCTCAGCTCTTCCAGGCTCTGCCGTCGAAGTTCGTCCGCACCGCGGAAGCGCTTCGCGCCAAGAAGGCCGAGCAGGGCGGTGCCGAGTAATTCGGCTCGCGCATTGATCGCCGCCCGTTAGGGCGACGGTCGCAGCGGGCCGAACGTACGCCCGCCTACATGTACATCCGGCACCAGCCGAATTAGTGGAAGGACGCCATCATGGCGAAGCTGTCCCAGGACGACCTGCTCGCGCAGTTCGAAGAGATGACCCTCATCGAGCTCTCCGAGTTCGTGAAGGCCTTCGAGGAGAAGTTCGACGTCACCGCCGCCGCCGCGGTCGCCGTTGCCGCCCCGGGTGCCCCCGGTGCCGCCGCTGAGGCCGTCGAGGAGCAGGACGAGTTCGACGTCATCCTCACCGGCGCCGGCGAGAAGAAGATCCAGGTCATCAAGGTCGTGCGTGAGCTGACCTCGCTGGGTCTGAAGGAGGCCAAGGACCTCGTCGACGGCACCCCGAAGCCGGTTCTCGAGAAGGTCGCCAAGGAGGCCGCCGAGAAGGCTGCCGAGTCCCTCAAGGCCGCCGGCGCTTCCGTCGAGGTCAAGTGACTCAGGGAGTCTGCTGACTCCTTCTGACTGCCCGTGCCGCACGGCACGGACGTCACATCGCGAAGGGCGACCATCCATACGGGTGGTCGCCCTTCGGCGTACCCGAGGCGGTTGCCTTGCTCTTCCGCGGTTGACGAGTATGGTGATCTTCGCCGTACGCCTCTCTGAGCCGTCGGCCGATGCCGAGGGGCGGCGGGTGACGGTCACGGCGGCTCTGTCCTGGCAGGGGGGCCTTGACGAACCGCACGCGGCGCGCAATTCTCAGGACGCGTCGTCACATCGATCCGAATTCGAGGCATGGATCGATGACGAAGAGGGCAGTAAAGAAGAGCGCATCCCGCGCGAGGGCGATTCATAGGTGTTGAGAACAGCTGTTGCGAGTGACGAGGGTCTCTGAGAACCCGGACTGGACATCAGTGTGCCGTTTGGCTACACTGACCCTTTGCGCTGCCTGTTAGCTGCCTCCTGCCCGTCACCAGGGGCATGCCCACGCTTGAGCACCGATGACCGAACGTCTCTGACCTGGGATTTCTGTCTCCGTGTCCAACTTGGGACCGGTACGCGCGTAGTGAGTCCGAGCCCTCGGAAGGACCCCCTCTTGGCCGCCTCGCGCAACGCCTCGACCGCGAATACGAACAACGGTGCCAGCACCGCCCCGCTGCGCATCTCTTTTGCAAAGATCAAGGAGCCCCTCGAGGTTCCGAACCTCCTCGCGCTGCAGACCGAGAGCTTTGACTGGCTCCTCGGCAATGCCGCCTGGAAGGCTCGCGTCGAGGCTGCTCTGGACAGTGGACAAGACGTCCCCACCAAGTCCGGCCTGGAGGAAATCTTCGAGGAGATTTCACCGATCGAGGACTTCTCCGGGTCGATGTCGCTTACGTTCCGCGACCACCGCTTCGAGCCCCCGAAGAACTCGATCGACGAGTGCAAGGAGCGCGACTTCACGTTCGCCGCCCCGCTCTTCGTCACGGCCGAGTTCACCAACAACGAGACCGGCGAGATCAAGTCCCAGACGGTGTTCATGGGCGACTTCCCGCTCATGACCAACAAGGGCACCTTCGTCATCAACGGCACCGAGCGTGTCGTCGTGTCGCAGCTCGTCCGCTCGCCGGGTGTCTACTTCGACTCCTCCATCGACAAGACGTCCGACAAGGACATCTTCTCCGCCAAGATCATCCCGTCCCGGGGTGCCTGGCTCGAGATGGAGATCGACAAGCGCGACATGGTCGGTGTCCGCATCGACCGCAAGCGCAAGCAGTCCGTGACCGTTCTCCTGAAGGCTCTCGGTTGGACCACCGAGCAGATCCTCGAGGAGTTCGGCGAGTACGAGTCCATGCGCGCCACCCTGGAGAAGGACCACACTCAGGGCCAGGACGACGCGCTGCTCGACATCTACCGCAAGCTGCGCCCGGGCGAGCCGCCCACCCGCGAGGCTGCTCAGACGCTGCTCGAGAACCTCTACTTCAACCCGAAGCGCTACGACCTCGCGAAGGTCGGACGCTACAAGGTGAACAAGAAGCTCGGCGCCGATGAGCCGCTGGACGCCGGGGTGCTCACCACCGACGACGTCATCGCGACCATCAAGTACCTGGTCAAGCTGCACGCCGGGGAGACCGAGACGGTCGGCGAGTCCGGCCGGACGATCGTCGTCGAGACCGACGACATCGACCACTTCGGCAACCGTCGTCTGCGCAACGTCGGCGAGCTCATCCAGAACCAGGTCCGTACGGGTCTCGCCCGTATGGAGCGCGTCGTGCGTGAGCGCATGACGACCCAGGACGTCGAGGCGATCACGCCGCAGACCCTGATCAACATCCGGCCGGTCGTCGCCTCCATCAAGGAGTTCTTCGGCACCAGCCAGCTGTCTCAGTTCATGGACCAGAACAACCCGCTGTCGGGTCTCACCCACAAGCGCCGTCTGTCGGCACTTGGCCCGGGTGGTCTCTCCCGTGAGCGGGCCGGCTTCGAGGTCCGTGACGTGCACCCGTCCCACTACGGACGCATGTGCCCGATCGAGACCCCTGAAGGCCCGAACATCGGTCTGATCGGTTCGCTCGCCTCGTACGGACGTGTCAACGCGTTCGGCTTCATCGAGACGCCGTACCGCAAGGTCGTCGACGGCCAGGTCACCGACGAGGTCGACTACATCACCGCTGACGAGGAAGACCGCTTCGTCATCGCCCAGGCGAACGCGACCCTCTCCGAGGAACTGCGCTTCACCGAGCCCCGCGTCCTGGTCCGCCGCCGTGGCGGAGAGGTCGACTACGTGCCGCCGGCCGAGGTCGACTACATGGACGTCTCGCCGCGCCAGATGGTGTCCGTCGCGACCGCGATGATCCCCTTCCTGGAGCACGACGACGCCAACCGTGCCCTCATGGGCGCGAACATGATGCGTCAGGCGGTGCCGCTGATTAAGTCGGAGGCTCCGCTCGTCGGCACGGGCATGGAGTACCGCTGCGCCACCGACGCCGGTGACGTCCTGAAGGCCGAGAAGGACGGTGTCGTCCAGGAGGTCTCCGCGGACTACGTCACCGTCACCAACGACGACGGCACGTACACCACGTACCGCATCGCCAAGTTCTCGCGCTCCAACCAGGGCACCTCGGTCAACCAGAAGGTTGTTGTTTCCGAGGGCGACCGGGTCGTCGAGGGCCAGGTCCTCGCCGACGGGCCGGCCACCGAGAACGGTGAGATGGCGCTCGGTAAGAACCTGCTCGTGGCGTTCATGCCGTGGGAGGGTCACAACTACGAGGACGCGATCATCCTGTCGCAGCGCCTCGTGCAGGACGACGTCCTCTCCTCGATCCACATCGAGGAGCACGAGGTCGACGCCCGCGACACCAAGCTCGGCCCGGAGGAGATCACCCGGGACATCCCGAACGTCTCCGAAGAGGTCCTCGCCGACCTCGACGAGCGCGGCATCATCCGTATCGGTGCCGAGGTCGTCGCCGGTGACATCCTCGTCGGCAAGGTCACGCCCAAGGGTGAGACCGAGCTGACCCCCGAGGAGCGCCTGCTCCGCGCGATCTTCGGTGAGAAGGCGCGCGAGGTGCGCGACACCTCGCTGAAGGTGCCGCACGGTGAGATCGGCAAGGTCATCGGCGTCCGCGTCTTCGACCGCGAAGAGGGCGACGAGCTGCCGCCGGGCGTGAACCAGCTGGTCCGCGTCTACGTCGCGCAGAAGCGCAAGATCACCGATGGTGACAAGCTCGCCGGCCGTCACGGCAACAAGGGCGTCATCTCGAAGATCCTCCCGATCGAGGACATGCCGTTCCTGGAGGACGGCACCCCGGTCGACATCATCCTCAACCCGCTGGGTGTCCCGTCCCGAATGAACCCGGGACAGGTCCTGGAGATCCACCTCGGCTGGCTCGCCAGCCGCGGCTGGGACGTCTCCGGCCTCGGTGACGAGTGGGCCAAGCGCCTGCAGGCCATCGGCGCCGACCAGGTCGCCCCCGGCACCAACGTCGCCACCCCCGTCTTCGACGGTGCGCGCGAGGACGAGATCTCCGGTCTCTTCGAGGCCACGATCCCGAACCGCGACGGCGACCGCCTGGTCCAGCCCTCCGGCAAGGCCAAGCTGTTCGACGGCCGCTCCGGTGAGCCGTTCCCGGACCCGGTTTCGGTCGGGTACATGTACATCCTCAAGCTCCACCACCTCGTCGACGACAAGCTGCACGCTCGCTCGACGGGTCCGTACTCCATGATCACCCAGCAGCCGCTGGGTGGTAAGGCTCAGTTCGGTGGACAGCGCTTCGGTGAGATGGAGGTGTGGGCGCTGGAGGCATATGGCGCCGCTTACGCCCTCCAGGAGCTGCTGACGATCAAGTCCGACGACGTGACCGGCCGCGTGAAGGTCTACGAGGCCATCGTCAAGGGCGAGAACATTCCCGAGCCGGGCATCCCTGAGTCCTTCAAGGTGCTCATCAAGGAAATGCAGTCGCTCTGCCTCAACGTGGAGGTGCTCTCCTCGGACGGCATGTCCATCGAGATGCGTGACACGGACGAGGACGTCTTCCGCGCGGCGGAGGAGCTCGGTATCGACCTGTCCCGGCGCGAGCCGAGCAGCGTCGAAGAGGTCTGACGGGCTGGTCGGCCGCCCCGCTCAGGGGCGGCCGGCTCTCCCCGGACCCGTTCAGACCATTGATTGAGACTCGACCCCGAAAGAGGGATTGACGACAAGTGCTCGACGTCAACTTCTTCGACGAGCTGCGGATCGGCCTTGCCACCGCGGACGACATCCGGACCTGGTCGCACGGCGAAGTGAAGAAGCCGGAGACCATCAACTACCGCACGCTCAAGCCCGAAAAGGACGGACTCTTCTGCGAGAAGATCTTCGGTCCGACCCGGGACTGGGAGTGCTACTGCGGCAAGTACAAGCGTGTCCGCTTCAAGGGCATCATCTGTGAGCGCTGTGGCGTGGAGGTCACGCGCGCCAAGGTGCGCCGTGAGCGCATGGGCCACATCGAGCTTGCCGCTCCCGTCACTCACATCTGGTACTTCAAGGGCGTCCCGTCGCGCCTCGGCTACCTGCTCGATCTCGCGCCGAAGGACCTCGAGAAGGTCATCTACTTCGCCGCGTACATGATCACGTTCGTGGACGAGGAGCGCCGTACGCGTGACCTGCCCTCGCTGGAGGCGCACGTCTCCGTCGAGCGTCAGCAGGTCGAGAACCGTCGCGACTCCGACCTGGAGGCCCGCGCCAAGAAGCTCGAGGCCGACCTGGCCGAGCTCGAGGCCGAGGGCGCCAAGGCCGACGTGCGCCGCAAGGTGCGCGAGGGTGCCGAGCGTGAGATGAAGCAGCTGCGCGACCGTGCGCAGCGCGAGATCGACCGTCTCGACGAGGTGTGGAACCGCTTCAAGAACCTCAAGGTCCAGGACCTCGAGGGCGACGAGCTGCTCTACCGCGAGCTGCGTGACCGCTTCGGCACGTACTTCGACGGCTCCATGGGTGCCGCTGCCCTGCAGAAGCGCCTGGAGTCCTTCGACCTCGACGAGGAGGCCGAGCGCCTCCGCGAGATCATCCGTACCGGCAAGGGCCAGAAGAAGACCCGTGCGCTCAAGCGCCTCAAGGTCGTCTCCGCGTTCCTGCAGACCAGCAACAGTCCCAAGGGCATGGTGCTCGACTGCGTGCCGGTCATCCCGCCGGACCTGCGTCCGATGGTGCAGCTGGACGGTGGCCGCTTCGCGACCTCCGACCTGAACGACCTGTACCGCCGTGTGATCAACCGCAACAACCGCCTGAAGCGTCTCCTTGACCTCGGTGCCCCCGAGATCATCGTGAACAACGAGAAGCGGATGCTGCAGGAGGCCGTCGACGCGCTGTTCGACAACGGCCGCCGTGGTCGCCCGGTCACCGGTCCGGGCAACCGCCCGCTGAAGTCCCTGAGCGACATGCTCAAGGGCAAGCAGGGTCGTTTCCGTCAGAACCTTCTCGGAAAGCGTGTGGACTACTCCGCGCGTTCCGTGATCGTCGTCGGTCCGCAGCTGAAGCTGCACCAGTGCGGTCTGCCGAAGGCGATGGCGCTGGAGCTCTTCAAGCCGTTCGTGATGAAGCGCCTGGTCGACCTGAACCACGCGCAGAACATCAAGTCGGCCAAGCGCATGGTCGAGCGCGGCCGCACCGTGGTGTACGACGTCCTCGAAGAGGTCATCGCCGAGCACCCGGTGCTGCTGAACCGTGCACCGACCCTGCACCGCCTCGGCATCCAGGCCTTCGAGCCGCAGCTGGTCGAGGGCAAGGCCATCCAGATCCACCCGCTCGTCTGCACCGCGTTCAACGCGGACTTCGACGGTGACCAGATGGCCGTGCACCTGCCGCTCTCCGCGGAGGCGCAGGCCGAGGCCCGCATCCTGATGCTGTCCTCGAACAACATCCTGAAGCCGGCCGACGGTCGTCCCGTCACCATGCCGACCCAGGACATGGTGCTGGGCCTGTTCTTCCTCACCACGGACGAGGAGGAGCGCAAGGTCATCGGCCAGGGCCGTTCCTTCGGTTCCACGGCCGAGGCGATCATGGCCTTCGACGCCGGCGAGCTGTCGCTCCAGGCGCAGGTCGACATCCGCTTCCCGGTGGGCACCATCCCGCCGCGTGGCTGGGTGCCGCCGGTCGCCGAGGAGGGCGAGCAGGAGTACCAGCAGGGCGACACGTTCCGGCTGCGTACGTCCCTGGGCCGCGCGCTCTTCAACGAGCTGCTGCCCGAGGACTACCCGTTCGTCGACTATTCGGTGGGCAAGAAGCAGCTCTCCGAGATCGTCAACGACCTGGCCGAGCGCTACCCCAAGGTCATCGTGGCGGCGACGCTCGACAACCTGAAGGCGGCCGGTTTCCACTGGGCGACCCGCTCGGGTGTCACGGTGGCCATCTCCGACGTCGTCGTGCCCGAGGCCAAGAAGGCCATCGTCGCGGGTTACGAGGCTCAGGACGAGAAGGTCCAGAAGCAGTACGAGCGCGGTCTGATCACCAAGGACGAGCGCACGCAGGAACTCATCGCGATCTGGACCAAGGCGACCAACGAGGTTGCCGAGGCGATGAACGCGAACTTCCCCAAGACGAACCCCATCTTCATGATGGTTGACTCGGGTGCCCGAGGAAACATGATGCAGATGCGTCAGATCGCCGGTATGCGTGGTCTGGTGTCCAACGCCAAGAACGAGACCATCCCGCGTCCGATCAAGGCGTCCTTCCGTGAGGGCCTCACCGTTCTGGAGTACTTCATCTCCACGCACGGTGCCCGTAAGGGTCTGGCGGACACCGCCCTGCGTACCGCCGACTCGGGTTACCTGACCCGTCGTCTGGTGGACGTCTCGCAGGACGTGATCATCCGCGAGGAGGACTGCGGCACCGACCGTGGCCTCAAGCTGAAGATCGCTGTCAAGGGTGCGGACGGTGTGCTCCGCAAGACGGAGGACGTCGAGACCTCGGTCTACGCCCGCATGCTCGCCGAGGACGTCGTCGTCGACGGCAAGGTCATCGCGCCTGCCAACGTCGACCTCGGTGACGTCCTGATCGACGCCCTGGTGGGCGCCGGCGTCGAGGAGGTCAAGACCCGTTCGGTCCTGACCTGCGAGTCCGCGGTCGGCACCTGTGCCTTCTGCTACGGACGCTCGCTCGCCACCGGCAAGCTGGTCGACATCGGTGAGGCGGTCGGCATCATCGCCGCCCAGTCCATCGGTGAGCCCGGTACCCAGCTGACGATGCGTACCTTCCACACCGGTGGTGTGGCCGGTGACGACATCACCCAGGGTCTGCCCCGTGTCGTCGAGCTCTTCGAAGCCCGTACGCCCAAGGGTGTCGCCCCGATCTCGGAGGCGGCCGGCCGCATCCGCATCGAGGAGACCGAGAAGACCAAGAAGATCGTCGTCACTCCGGACGACGGCAGCGACGAGACGGCGTTCCCGATCTCGAAGCGTGCCCGTCTGCTCGTGGGCGAGGGCGACCACGTCGAGGTGGGCCAGAAGCTCACCGTGGGTGCCACCAACCCGCACGACGTGCTGCGCATCCTCGGTCAGCGCGCGGTCCAGGTCCACCTGGTCGGCGAAGTCCAGAAGGTGTACAACTCGCAGGGCGTGTCGATCCACGACAAGCACATCGAGATCATCATCCGGCAGATGCTGCGCCGCGTGACGATCATCGAGTCCGGCGACGCGGAGCTGCTGCCGGGCGAGCTGGTCGAGCGGTCGAAGTTCGAGACCGAGAACCGTCGTGTGGTCACCGAGGGCGGTCACCCCGCCTCCGGCCGTCCGCAGCTGATGGGTATCACCAAGGCCTCGCTGGCCACCGAGTCGTGGCTCTCGGCGGCGTCCTTCCAGGAGACGACCAGGGTTCTGACCGACGCGGCGATCAACGCCAAGTCGGACTCCCTGATCGGCCTCAAGGAGAACGTCATCATCGGTAAGCTCATCCCGGCCGGTACGGGCCTGTCCCGCTACCGCAACATCCGGGTCGAGCCGACCGAGGAGGCCAAGGCCGCGATGTACTCGGCCGTCGGCTACGACGACATCGACTACTCGCCGTTCGGCACGGGCTCCGGCCAGGCCGTTCCGCTGGAGGACTACGACTACGGTCCGTACAACCAGTAAGCGAGTCGTTCGAAGGTCTGAACGACTGAAGGGCGGTCACCCCGTTGCGTACGGGGTGGCCGCCCTTCGGCGTGTGCGGGGTCGGCGTCCGGGCTGAGGACAGGGCCGCAGGCGGTGCAGCCGGGTCGGGCAGCCGGGGTGGCTGGAGGGCAGCCGGGCCGGGGTGCCGCGGCTCGTCGGACGGTGGCGGGGCCGTGCGACCGGTCCAGCCGCTCCCGTGCACGGCCCCGCCCGGGCGTCCAGCGGCAGCTGTGGCGTCGCGGGGTCCTACGGGGTCCACCTGGAAGCCGCTGGTTCGGAACGTCGCTCAGCACCCGCGGAGCGAGCTTCTTCGGCCCCTCCCGCTCGTAGCTCTCCGTCACTGCCGAGCGACGGGCCGGCCGGGTCCATCTGGGCCTGGATCACGGAGTTGGTGCTCCCGCATGCCGTCCAGGGTGAGCCGGGAGTTTTTGGGTGGTCAGCGAGGGGAGTACCCCTCGGCGCGCCCCGCCGACCGGTGGGGCGAGAGGCTGATGAAAGTGACCGGGGCATGTGCGAGGAACGACTGGTTTGCACCAGGTGGTGAACGGGACGCAACGCTCTGTCCCGCGTGTCCCGGCGGACAGCATTTGTTTTGACCGGAGTCCGTGAGGTAGGTACGCTCAGACCTTGTGCCTGGGGTGTGCCTGGGCTCGTGTGCGTGTCCTCAACCGCACGGCGAGCCCGTCAGTGGCCACCGTGATCTGTGCCTCTTCTGCCCTCGGGCGGGAGTCCGCAGCATTCGACACACCCGACCGCGTGGGTCGGTGACGTTCCAGGTTAGTTTCACGAACGGCACACAGAAACCGGAGAAGTAGTGCCTACGATCCAGCAGCTGGTCCGGAAGGGCCGGCAGGACAAGGTCGAGAAGAACAAGACGCCCGCGCTTGAGGGTTCGCCCCAGCGCCGCGGCGTCTGCACGCGTGTGTTCACGACCACCCCGAAGAAGCCGAACTCGGCCCTCCGTAAGGTCGCGCGTGTGCGTCTGACCTCCGGTATCGAGGTTACGGCCTACATCCCGGGTGAGGGACACAACCTGCAGGAGCACTCCATCGTGCTCGTGCGTGGTGGCCGTGTGAAGGACCTGCCGGGTGTTCGTTACAAGATCATCCGCGGCTCCCTTGACACCCAGGGTGTCAAGAACCGCAAGCAGGCCCGCAGCCGCTACGGCGCCAAGAAGGAGAAGTAAGAATGCCTCGTAAGGGCCCCGCCCCGAAGCGCCCGGTCATCATCGACCCGGTCTACGGTTCTCCTCTTGTCACCTCGCTGATCAACAAGATCCTGCTCAACGGCAAGCGTTCCACCGCCGAGCGGATCGTGTACGGCGCCATGGAAGGCCTCCGCGAGAAGACCGGCAACGACCCGGTCATCACGCTGAAGCGCGCGCTTGAGAACGTCAAGCCCTCGCTCGAGGTCAAGTCCCGCCGTGTCGGTGGCGCCACCTACCAGGTGCCGATCGAGGTCAAGCCCGGTCGCGCCGCCACCCTCGCGCTGCGCTGGGTCGTGGGTTACTCCCGCGCCCGCCGCGAGAAGACGATGACCGAGCGCCTCATGAACGAGCTGCTCGACGCCTCCAACGGTCTTGGCGCTGCTGTCAAGAAGCGCGAGGACACCCACAAGATGGCCGAGTCCAACAAGGCCTTCGCGCACTACCGCTGGTAGTCGCTACCCACATCGAGACCGAGAGAAGATTGAGCCTTATGGCCACCACTTCGCTTGACCTGGCCAAGGTCCGCAACATTGGGATCATGGCCCACATCGACGCGGGCAAGACGACCACCACTGAGCGGATCCTCTTCTACACCGGTGTTTCTTACAAGATCGGTGAAGTCCACGACGGCGCAGCCACGATGGACTGGATGGAGCAGGAGCAGGAGCGCGGCATCACGATCACGTCCGCCGCGACGACCTGCCACTGGCCGCTCAATGATGTTGACCACACCATCAACATCATCGACACCCCGGGTCACGTCGACTTCACCGTCGAGGTGGAGCGTTCGCTCCGCGTCCTCGACGGCGCTGTCACCGTGTTCGACGGTGTGGCGGGCGTCGAGCCGCAGTCCGAGACTGTCTGGCGTCAGGCGGACCGCTACGGCGTTCCGCGTATCTGCTTCGTCAACAAGCTCGACCGCACGGGTGCCGAGTTCCACCGCTGCGTCGACATGATCGTCGACCGCCTCGGTGCGGTCCCGCTCGTCATGCAGCTCCCCATCGGCGCCGAGGCCGACTTCAAGGGCGTCGTCGACCTCGTGTCGATGAAGGCCTTTGTGTGGCCGGAAGAGGCCGTCAAGGGCGAGATGTACGACACCGTCGACATCCCGGACACCCACATCGAGGCAGCTCAGGAGTGGCGCGGCAAGCTGCTCGAGGCCGTCTCCGAGAACGACGACCAGATGATGGAGCTGTACCTCGAGGGCGTCGAGCCCACCGAGGAGCAGCTGCACGAGGCGATCCGTCGGATCACCCTCGCATCGAAGGGCGGCGCGGGCTCCGTCACCGTCACCCCGGTGTTCTGTGGCACGGCGTTCAAGAACAAGGGCGTCCAGCCCCTGCTCGACGCGGTCGTCCGCTACCTGCCTTCCCCCCTGGACGTCGAGGCCATCGAGGGCCACGACGTCAAGGACCCCGAGGTTGTCGTCAAGCGCATGCCCTCGGACGACGAGCCGTTCTCCGGCCTGGCGTTCAAGATCGCGAGCGACCCGCACCTCGGCAAGCTCACCTTCGTCCGGATCTACTCCGGTCGCCTCGAGGCCGGCACCGCGGTGCTGAACTCGGTCAAGGGCAAGAAGGAGCGCATCGGCAAGATCTACCGTATGCACGCGAACAAGCGTGAGGAGATCGCGTCGGTGGGCGCCGGTGACATCATCGCCGTCATGGGCCTGAAGCAGACCACCACCGGTGAGACGCTGTGCGACGAGAAGAACCCGGTGATCCTGGAGTCCATGGACTTCCCGGCGCCGGTCATCCAGGTCGCCATCGAGCCCAAGTCCAAGGGTGACCAGGAGAAGCTGGGTGTCGCCATCCAGCGCCTCTCCGAGGAGGACCCGTCCTTCCAGGTGCACTCCGACGAGGAGACCGGCCAGACCATCATCGGTGGTATGGGCGAGCTTCACCTCGAGGTGCTCGTCGACCGCATGAAGCGCGAGTTCCGCGTCGAGGCGAACGTCGGCAAGCCGCAGGTCGCGTACCGCGAGACGATCCGCAAGGCCGTCGAGCGCATCGACTACACGCACAAGAAGCAGACTGGTGGTACCGGCCAGTTCGCGAAGGTGCAGATCGCCCTTGAGCCCATCGAGGGTGGCGACGCGTCCTACGAGTTCGTCAACAAGGTCACCGGTGGCCGCATCCCCCGTGAGTACATCCCCTCGGTGGACGCGGGTGCTCAGGAAGCCATGCAGTTCGGCATCCTGGCCGGTTACGAGATGGTCGGCGTCCGCGTCACCCTTCTCGACGGTGGTTACCACGAGGTCGACTCCTCCGAGCTCGCCTTCAAGATCGCCGGTTCGCAGGCGTTCAAGGAGGGTGCCCGCAAGGCGTCCCCCGTGCTCCTCGAGCCGATGATGGCCGTCGAGGTCACCACGCCCGAGGACTACATGGGCGATGTGATCGGCGACCTCAACTCCCGCCGTGGCCAGATCCAGGCCATGGAGGAGCGCAGCGGCGCTCGCGTCGTGAAGGGCCTCGTGCCCCTCTCGGAGATGTTCGGCTACGTCGGAGACCTCCGCAGCAAGACCTCGGGTCGCGCAAGCTACTCGATGCAGTTCGACTCCTACGCCGAGGTTCCGCGGAACGTCGCCGAGGAGATCATCGCGAAGGCCAAGGGCGAGTAACTCTCCCGAGCTCACGCTTTAGGCTTGTCACCGGAGCCTGATGGGGCATTCGTCGCAGAGCGCAAGCAATGCGGTGAATGCCCCTGGCCCCGGCATCCCAGCAAAGATCACCTGGCGCCGATGAAGCAAGGCGTACAGAACCACTCCACAGGAGGACCCAGTGGCGAAGGCGAAGTTCGAGCGGACTAAGCCGCACGTCAACATCGGCACCATCGGTCACATTGACCACGGTAAGACGACCCTCACGGCCGCCATTACCAAGGTGCTGCACGACGCGTACCCGGACCTGAACGAGGCCTCGGCCTTCGACCAGATCGACAAGGCTCCTGAGGAGCGCCAGCGCGGTATCACGATCTCGATCGCGCACGTCGAGTACCAGACGGAGTCGCGTCACTACGCGCACGTCGACTGCCCGGGTCACGCGGACTACATCAAGAACATGATCACGGGTGCCGCGCAGATGGACGGCGCCATCCTCGTGGTCGCCGCCACCGACGGCCCGATGCCGCAGACCAAGGAGCACGTGCTCCTGGCCCGCCAGGTCGGCGTTCCGTACATCGTCGTCGCCCTGAACAAGGCCGACATGGTGGACGACGAGGAGATCCTGGAGCTCGTCGAGCTCGAGGTCCGTGAGCTCCTCTCCGAGTACGAGTTCCCGGGCGACGACCTGCCGGTCGTCAAGGTCTCGGCGCTCAAGGCTCTTGAGGGCGACAAGGAGTGGGGCCAGACCGTCCTCGACCTGATGAAGGCCGTCGACGAGTCGATCCCGCAGCCCGAGCGCGACGTCGACAAGCCGTTCCTGATGCCGATCGAGGACGTCTTCACGATCACCGGTCGTGGCACCGTCGTCACCGGCCGTATCGAGCGTGGTGTCCTGAAGGTCAACGAGACCGTCGACATCGTCGGTATCAAGCAGGAGAAGACCACCACCACGGTCACCGGCATCGAGATGTTCCGCAAGCTGCTCGACGAGGGCCAGGCCGGTGAGAACGTCGGTCTGCTCCTCCGTGGCATCAAGCGCGAGGACGTCGAGCGCGGCCAGGTCATCATCAAGCCCGGTTCGGTCACGCCGCACACCGAGTTCGAGGCCCAGGCCTACATCCTGTCGAAGGACGAGGGTGGCCGTCACACCCCGTTCTTCAACAACTACCGCCCGCAGTTCTACTTCCGTACCACGGACGTGACGGGCGTTGTGACCCTTCCCGAGGGCACCGAGATGGTCATGCCGGGCGACAACACCGTCATGAACGTCGTGCTGATCCAGCCGGTCGCCATGGAAGAGGGCCTGAAGTTCGCCATCCGTGAGGGTGGCCGGACCGTGGGCGCCGGCCAGGTCACCAAGATCGTCAAGTAATTACCTGACTGTCTGACCTGGTAGCTCCGCACAGAGCACCAAGAAGGGCCCCGGCCCGCCGCGCAAGCGGTGGACCGGGGCCCTTCGGCGTGTGACGACGTCGCGTGTGTCCCTGGTCAGCTCACGGCGTCCCGCTGCGGTGCGGGGCCTCGGGGCGTGTCCGGGTGCCGGGTCCGGCCCTGGGCATGGCCCACCAGCTCGTCAATCAGCTGGTCGTCCACAGACTTCGACGGCACCGCCTCAGGCGGCTCGACGGTTCCGACCTCGGTCACGTTGTCGCTGGTCTCAAAGGATGTCAGCCGCTGCCTTCGGGCAGGTGCCCACCTGCGTCGTCATGCCTGCTGGGGACGCCAGAACCAGGGGCGGGCATCCGGCCCCAGCCCCACCACCGCCGCGCGCCCCCTGCCCCCCGCGTACAGCGCGGGACCGTCGAGCGCCACCCGTCCCCGGGTGCGTACGGAAAGCCCCGCGCCGGTACGGAGCTGGATCCGGCCCTCCTCGGTACGGCCCAGCAGCACCTGCCCGAACGGCGAACCGGCCACGGTCACCGGCCCGTACCCGTCGAAGTCGGTGCGTTCCTCCGCCGCCCCCGCGCGGACGACCGTCAGTGCGGCCCGCGCCGCCGCCCGGTACAGCAGCTCCACGGACCCGTCCGCGACGACCTGCGCGGTCGGCCCGTCGCCCGGCACCGGCGCCCCGTCGATCTGCGGATGGGCGGTCAGTTCGGCTCCGGGTGTCTCCTGCGTCCAGTGGTGCACCGCGTAATGCCCGGCGGCGAACACATGGACCAGGCCCTGTCCGTCCACCACGGCGCTCAGTCCGTCCTGGACCTCCCCGCCGCCCATGTCCCGCCAGTCGCTCCACTGCCCGGACGGTTCCCGCACCCGTGTGCTCACGCTCTTGTCCGCGTTCCGCACGAAGAGATGGACCCGCCCGTCGGGCGCCGTAACCGCCACCGGGACGCCGATCCTGCGGCCGCGGTCCTGGTCCCGCTCCGGGTTGCCCAGCCCCCGCCAGGCGCGGAAGGCGCCTGCCGGGGAGCCCTGTTCGAGGAGCACGATCTCCCGCTCGTCGGCCGCCCCGTGCCCGCCGAGCGCCGCGAAGCGCAGCCCGAACAGCAGTTGCCTGCCGTCCGCCGTCGTCGCCCCGCCGAGCACCGGTGCCAGCGGTCCGCCGCCGAGATCGTACGGATCGTCCCAGACCCCGCTGCCGGGTGCGCTCTCGCGCCACCGCACCGCCCGCAGTCCGAGGACTCCGTACGCGGTGAGCCGCCCGTCCGTTCCGGCGGCGAGGGTGGGGCGGGGGCCCGGGTAGCGGTAATGGGTGGAGCGGACCCAGCCCTTCCGATTGGTCAGCGGCCTGTTGCCGCCCACGTTGTAGTCCCCGCAGCCCGCCACGTTCCCGCACCGCCAGTCGGCGCCGCCCCCGTACGGGACGAGGTGCGCCGCCTTCTCCTTCAGCACGCGGTACGGCAGGTTCTTCGGCCAGTGTCGGTTGTAGTAGCCGCGGTACGCCGTGGTGACGAACCGCGGCACGGGCCCACCGTCCCCGGTGGCGCGGGCCACCCACCGGATCAGCGCCGCCCAGGTGAACGAGGCGGTCGCGGTGTGGTCGGGGTGGTCGGAGTAGCCGGGCTGCTCGCTGTCCCGGCGGCGGACGGCCTCGGTGCTGTGCTGGATGTCCGGGTCCGGATCCATGGTGTGGACGAGGGTCGGCCGGTAGTGGTCGAGGAGCCCGACGAGGACGTTGATCATCTTGTCGTACGTGTACGAGCCCACCCGCTTCAGCGGTGAGCCCTCGGCGACGACGGTGAGTAGGTCGAGCTCCCGGTCGTGCCAGAGGCTGGGCAGCCCCAGGCGGCCGCGACCGGTGTGCATCGCCGTATTGAGGAAGATCAGTTCGACCCGGCGCCCGCCGTGCGTCAGGGTGTTGATCTCGGCCCGGAGCCCGTCCGCCGGCGTGATGACGGACTTCTGCCAGGCGGTGAACATCGGCAGCCCGAGCTGCATCGCGTACGACTGGCGGAGCCCCTGGTGCCGGGCGGAGGAGTACGCCGCCTTGTCGGCGGCGGGCCGCGGTGCACCGGGAATCAGGTTGATGCCGACGGCCTCACCGGCGGTGAGGTACACACAGACCACCGGGGTCCCGGCGTCCAGAGCCTGCTGGGTGTCCGGGTTCATGAAGTACAGGTCGTCGTCCGGGTGGGCGAGGATCTGCATCAGCAGGGACTGCCGCGCGTCGCCGATCACCATTCCGGGCGACGGATCCGCCATGGGGTCACTGCGCCGGGGGGCCGATACGGAACAGGCGCCGACGCCCATCAGGGCGGCTGCGGCGGCGGCCGCCACGACGCTGCGCCGCCGCACCCCGGCACGGCCCGGTTCCAGGCCGAATTGATCCTTCACGCCCCGTGCTCCGTCCGCTCACTCCGTCGAAGCAGCCGGTCAGTGCCGCTTCCCGCGGCAGATTAGACGGGATCTGAGCGGTCGCGTCGCTTGTCGCGGCTACACGCCGGACCGGCGCACCACAAAGACATCGATCGGGTCCTCGCCCGGTCCGGTCAGTGCAGGGTCGGCACGGCCCCGCCGTCGACGCGCGTGAGCGTGACCCCGGTGAGTCCCCGCAGCCGGCGCTCCGCGACCCCTTCGACCAGTGCGCGGTCCGGAGGGACCGGACCGAGACCGATCGCGTAGCGGACCGGGTCCGTGCCGAACGGGCGGGGCCAGGCGTGGCACTCGGGGGCCATGTCCGACAGGTCGCCGAGCAGAGCGCGCATTCGGCCGTACACCCGGCCCTCGTCCGGTCCCGGGCGTACGGCCACGACCGCCCAGGCCGCGTGGCGGCGGTGCAGCGGCGGCGGCGACAGCAGCCCGGGGGAGTCCGTCTCCAGCAGCTCCCAGGCGCGGAACAGCTCCTGGGTGAGCAGGTCGCGCATGCCCGGCGTGACCTGGTCGGTACAGGGGCGTACGGGCTCCGACGGAGTCGTGATCGTGACCGGCCGTTGCGGTGCCCGCGGTCCCGCCGTACCCACCGGCACGCGCCAGTCCCAGGTCGCCCAGGTCACGAAGAAGTGCCGCAGCAGCACGTCGGGCGAGAGGTCATCCGCCCCGCGGACCGTACGGGCCACCAGGACGGACCACGCCAGGCCGGGAAGTCCTCCGAACGGCGCCGAGTCCAGGCCGCGTGCCTTCGCCCACGCCTTGACCTCCCGGGCCAGTCGCGCGAAAGCGTCCTGCCGGTCGCCCGCCAGGGTGAGCACCGCCTCCGCGTCGCTCACCGCGCTGAGCGCGACCGCCGCCGCCTCGCCCAACTCCGCTCGGCGCTCCACCGCATCGGCCGGGTCCATCGGACCGGTGGGAACCACGACCAGGTCCACGCGCAGGCCGCCGACGTCCGTCCGCAGACCGGGGACCCGCGCTCCGGTCACCTCCCGGATGTCCGCCGCCTCCGGCAGCGCCGCCGCCAACTTGGCGCGTACGACGGTCAGTTCGGCGTCGCCCGGCAACGCCGCCACCAGATCCAGATCCGCGCCGGGCAGGGCGCAGCCCATGCGCCAGAAGCCGACGACATGGACGACCCCGTCGGCGAGTGCCTCGCGGACGCGGCGTACGACACCGGTGGCGTCCGCGACCGGGTGGGCGCCACCCGAGGCCGGGCCGGGGTTCCCGTGGCCGGGCGCGGAGGGCTCGTCCGCCGACTGTGCGTCCGGTACCCAGCGCACCTCGCCCGTGCCCAGCGCCACCGTCGCCCGTACCCGCATCGGCTCGTCGCCACGGCGCGACAGCAGCGCCAGCTCCCCGACCCGGACCGGCATCGGATCGAGCCGCCAACCGCACTCGGCGGCCAGGGCGTGCGGGTCCGTGGTCCGACCCAGGCTGAGGTGCGGGGTGAAGCCCCTGTGGTGGCCGCGACAGGTGGGGAACCGCCGCACCAGCTCCTCCCACAGGCCGGCCCACGGCTCCTCGCCCCCGGCCGCCGGGTCCAGCCACACCGTGGCCCCCTCGCGGTGCCCGAACCACTGCACACCTGCCAGCCGCGCATCGAAGGGCGCACACGCGGCGGCTGCGGCGGCGAGCAACGGGGCCGCCTGCTCGAAGGTGTACTCGGGGACGAAGCCGAAGAGCAGATTGACATGCGGCGGCCAGCGGCGGATCTGCGGGTCGTGGTCCCGCCGGATCGCCTGCAGCGGCGGCCAGAGCTCCTGCGGCGGGATCCACGCCAGTGCCGTACGGGCCGTGGGTGGTACGTCCAGCACCTCGGCGCTCTCCGTGACCACAGGGGCCAGTTCGGCCAGCACGCCGTAGTGGTCGGAGACGTACAGGCCCTCGGCCGTGGGGACGTCGCCGCGAAGTTCGGCGCGCCGCACCCGCAGCCCGTCCGCGCGCAGCAGCACCCGGTCCAGCCGGGACGCCCGCCCGCTCAGCGAGGAGACCGCGGCCAGCGGATTGACGCGCGGGTCGAACGTCGGCGTCGCGTCCTCCGGGCCGTGGGCCTCGCTCCACACGTCGCGCATCCCGAGCACCGTGCCCGGCGCCTCGGTGCCGTCGTTGAAGTCGCCCATGAGGACGAGGTCGCCGTCGAGGGCTGCCAGACCCTCGGCGATCCGGGTCAGTTCGGCGTCCCGCCGCTCTGCGCCGTTCTCCGAGTGGTTGCTGCTCAGATGGGTCGCGGCGACCGTGACCGGCCCGGCGCCGGTCTCCACGACGAGGGCGACCACCGCCTTGTGCGGCCCGAGCGCGTGGTGTCCGGCCTCCCGCACGGGCAGCCTGCTCAGCAGCAGCACACCGCACTCGTCGACGTCCCGCGAGGCCGGCTCCGTCCCCAGGGTGTACGTCTCACGCACCCACGGCTCCTGGAGCAGCAGCGTGAGCAGCGAGGGCTCCACCTCCTGGAGCGCGACGACGTCGGCGTCGGCGTCGCGCAGTGCGGTCATCAGCAGCGGTCTGCGCACGGCGGTACCGATGCGGTCGGCGTCGTAGCGGTCCCACAGGGTGTTCCAGGTCAGTACGCGCAGCCGTCCCGCGGGCCCGGCAGCCCGGGGCGTCCGCGCGGGGACCCAGTCGGCGCCGTCCCAGGCGTACGGCGTGCGGGCCGTGAAGAACGGCACCCGCAGCCGGCGCGCCTCCCGCACCCTCCCGGCGTCCGTGTCGTCGATCCGGTCGACGCCCGTGGCCCGGTTCCATACGATCTCGCCGTCGGCCTCGAAGAACAGCACCCGGTGCCAGGGGATCTCGCCGCCCGGCACGAACGCGGGCAGCGGGATGCGCTCGGGCGGGGCGCCGCGCTGGCTGATCCCGACCACGAAACGGGCGGGGTCGAAGCGCGCGTCCCAGCACACCCGGTGGTAGATCTCTTCGCTGGTGCGCACGGCTACGCCTCCTCCTCGATGGTCCCACTCGCCCCGATGTACCAGGTGCGGTGCGCCTGGCCCGGATACGGCGGGCCGAAGCGGTGCAGCTGGGCGGCGAGGACACGGGGCGGCACCGGGTGCTCGCGTGCGGCGTCGCGCCGGGCCGGCTCGTCCTCGTCGACGAGCACCACGGCGTGGGTGACGAGTGCGTCCCGGCGCCGGGCGACGGAGTGCACCAGGGAACGCTGCTGCTGATCGAGTGAGGTCGCGTCCCACACCACGGTCCCGCCGGCGGCCAGTGCGGCGTCCAGCCGGTCGTCGCGCGGCCAGTACGCCGGAGAGCCGGACGTCCCCCGACTGCCCGACGGCCGTCAGCCGGCCGAGGGCCTCCGCGTCCCCGCCGGGCACCCCCAGTGCCGCGGCCGGAGCCTGCGCGTCGGCCGCGGCGCCCGCGGCCGCGGCGCAGGGCGTTGGGTGAGGCGCGGTTTGACACGCAACACCCGCGGGGTAACCTCTTCGGCCGGATTGGCCAGGCTCCCGCCACGTATGGCACACTGACCAGGTTGCTCGGTTGAGTGTCAATGCTGCGCGCCTCCCGCCGGGAGGACCGGAAGCGAGTCCCACAGTACTCGTCGGCCCATGTGGGCCGGACGTACGGGAATCTTTCGGGAAGCGTAAGTGGGGCGCCGACCAGGCACCCGGTGGGTGTTCCACCCCCGACGCTCTTGATTGAGCACAGCGCGGTCCACGGCCCGCACCCCCTTGGTTGGGAAATCCTTCGGGAGATCTGCGTAGAGGGGATGCGACACGCCCGACCGCGTGGGTCGGAGGAGGAGTTTCGAGAACCCCCGGGTTCCAGAGCGTTACGAGAGACAGGACTACTAGTAGCCATGGCGGGACAGAAGATCCGCATCCGGCTCAAGGCCTACGACCACGAGGTCATCGACTCCTCGGCGAAGAAGATCGTCGAGACGGTGACCCGCACTGGTGCGTCGGTCGCAGGCCCGGTGCCGCTGCCCACTGAGAAGAACGTGTACTGCGTCATCAAGTCGCCGCACAAGTACAAGGACTCGCGCGAGCACTTCGAGATGCGCACGCACAAGCGCCTCATCGACATCCTCGACCCCACGCCGAAGACGGTTGACTCGCTGATGCGTCTCGACCTGCCGGCCGGCGTCGACATCGAGATCAAGCTCTGAGGTGACGCGCGAGATGGCTAAGAACATTAAGGGCGTCCTGGGCGAGAAGCTCGGCATGACCCAGGTCTGGGACGAGAACAACCGGGTCGTCCCGGTGACCGTCGTCAAGGCCGGGCCCTGCGTCGTCACCCAGGTCCGCACCAACGACAGCGACGGTTACGAGTCGGTCCAGATCGCCTTCGGCGAGATCGACCCGCGCAAGGTGAACAAGCCCCTCAAGGGCCACTTCGCCAAGGCCGACGTGACCCCGCGCCGCCACCTGGTGGAGCTCCGCACCCCTGACGCCAGCGAGTACACGCTGGGCCAGGAGGTCACTGCCGCAGTGTTCGAGTCCGGCGTCAAGGTTGACGTCACGGGCAAGAGCAAGGGCAAGGGCTTTGCCGGTGTGATGAAGCGTCACAACTTCAAGGGTGGCAAGGCGTCCCACGGTGCCCACCGTGTGCACCGTATGCCCGGCTCCATCGGTGGCTGCGCCACCCCCGGCCGTGTCTTCAAGGGCATGCGCATGGCGGGTCGCATGGGCAACGAGCGTGTCACCACCCAGAACCTGACCATCCACGCGGTTGACGCGGAGAAGGGTCTGCTCCTCATCAAGGGCGCAGTCCCCGGTCCGAACGGCGGCCTCGTCCTGGTCCGTACCGCGGCCAAGGGGGCTTGAGGTAATGAGCACCATTGACATCCTTTCGCCGGCAGGCGTCAAGGCCGGTACCGTCGAGCTCCCCGCGGAGATCTTCGACGCGAAGACCAGCGTTCCGCTGATCCACCAGGTCGTTGTCGCTCAGCTGGCTGCTGCCCGTCAGGGCACGCACAAGACCAAGCGCCGCGGCGAAGTCCGTGGTGGTGGCCGCAAGCCGTACCGCCAGAAGGGCACCGGCCGCGCCCGCCAGGGTTCGACCCGCGCACCGCAGTTCGTCGGCGGCGGCGTCGTCCACGGCCCGCAGCCGCGTGACTACTCGCAGCGCACCCCGAAGAAGATGAAGGCCGCCGCCCTGCGCGGTGCCCTCTCCGACCGGGCACGCCACTCCCGTATCCACGTCGTCACCGGCGTGGTCGACGGTGCAGTCTCCACGAAGGCCGCGAAGACGCTGCTCGGCAAGATCTCGGAGCGCAAGAACCTGCTCCTGGTCGTCGACCGCGCCGACGAGGCCGCGTGGCTTTCCGCCCGCAACCTGCCCCAGGTGCACATCCTGGAGCCGGGCCAGCTCAACACGTACGACGTGATCGTCTCCGACGACGTGGTCTTCACCCAGGCCGCTTTCGAGTCCTTCGTGTCTGGCCCCAAGGCCGATGAGACCGAAGGGAGCGACGCCTGATGAGCGAGGCGACCGTAACCAGCAAGACCTTCACGGACCCGCGCGACGTTCTCGTCAAGCCGGTCGTTTCCGAGAAGAGCTACGCGCTGCTCGACGAGAACAAGTACACGTTCATCGTCGCGCCCGGCTCCAACAAGACCCAGATCAAGCAGGCCGTGGAAGCGGTCTTCTCGGTCAAGGTCACCGGGGTCAACACGATCAACCGGCAGGGTAAGCGCAAGCGCACCAAGACCGGTTTCGGCAAGCGCGCTGACACCAAGCGCGCCATCGTGACCCTCGCCGAGGGCGACCGTATCGACATCTTCGGCGGCCCGACCTCCTGACGGAGGTCGAGTCGTCCGGAATCGGACGAGGACTGAGAAATGGGTATCCGCAAGTACAAGCCGACGACCCCGGGCCGTCGTGGCTCCAGCGTCGCCGACTTTGTCGAGATCACGCGGTCCACGCCGGAGAAGTCGCTGGTCCGCCCCCTGCACAGCAAGGGCGGCCGTAACAACGCCGGTCGTGTGACCGTTCGCCACCAGGGCGGTGGCCACAAGCGCGCCTACCGAGTGATCGACTTCCGTCGTCACGACAAGGACGGCGTGCCGGCCAAGGTCGCGCACATCGAGTACGACCCCAACCGCACCGCGCGCATCGCGCTCCTGCACTACGCGGACGGCGAGAAGCGCTACATCATCGCCCCGCGTGGACTGACGCAGGGCGACCGGGTCGAGAACGGCCCGACGGCCGACATCAAGCCCGGTAACAACCTGGCGCTGCGCAACATCCCGGTCGGTACGACCATCCACGCCATCGAGCTGCGGCCCGGCGGCGGCGCGAAGTTCGCCCGTTCCGCGGGTGCCTCCGTGCAGCTGCTGGCGAAGGAGGGCACCATGGCCCACCTTCGTATGCCGTCGGGTGAGATCCGCCTGGTCGACGCCCGCTGCCGCGCCACGATCGGCGAGGTCGGCAACGCCGAGCAGTCGAACATCAACTGGGGCAAGGCCGGCCGTATGCGCTGGAAGGGCGTTCGCCCGACCGTCCGCGGTGTCGCGATGAACCCGGTTGACCACCCGCACGGTGGTGGTGAGGGCAAGACCTCCGGTGGTCGCCACCCGGTCTCGCCGTGGGGTCAGAAGGAGGGTCGTACTCGCTCGCCGAAGAAGGCATCGAGCAAGTACATCGTCCGCCGCCGCAAGACGAACAAGAAGCGCTAGGAGCGGGTTTAGATGCCGCGCAGTCTCAAGAAGGGGCCCTTCGTCGACGGCCACCTCATCAAGAAGGTGGACGTACAGAACGAGGCAGGCACCAAGAACGTCATCAAGACCTGGTCCCGTCGCTCGATGATCGTCCCGGCCATGCTGGGTCACACCATCGCGGTGCACAACGGCAAGATCCACGTCCCGGTGTTCGTCACCGAGTCGATGGTCGGCCACAAGCTCGGCGAGTTCTCGCCGACTCGCACCTTCCGCGGCCACGTCAAGGACGACCGGAAGTCGAAGCGCCGCTAACCGCGGAGTGGAACGACTATGACTTACACCGAAGGGACAACCATGGAAGCCAGGGCCCAGGCGCGGTACATCCGCGTCACGCCCATGAAGGCCCGCCGCGTGGTGGACCTCATCCGTGGCATGGATGCCACGGAGGCTCAGGCGGTCCTGCGTTTCGCCCCGCAGGCCGCGAGCGTGCCGGTTGGCAAGGTGCTGGACAGCGCCATTGCCAACGCTGCACACAACTACGACCACACCGACGCCTCTTCGCTGGTCATCAGCGAGGCGTACGTGGACGAGGGCCCGACCCTGAAGCGGTTCCGTCCGCGTGCTCAGGGCCGTGCCTACCGGATCCGTAAGCGGACCAGCCACATCACCGTGGTCGTCAGCAGCAAGGAAGGAACCCGGTAATGGGCCAGAAGGTAAACCCGCACGGGTTCCGACTCGGCATTACCACGGACTTCAAGTCCCGTTGGTACGCCGACAAGCTGTACAAGGACTACGTCAAGGAAGACGTCGCCATTCGTCGCATGATGACGAAGGGCATGGAGCGGGCCGGCATCTCGAAGGTTGAGATCGAGCGCACCCGCGACCGCGTCCGCGTTGACATCCACACCGCCCGCCCGGGCATCGTCATCGGTCGCCGTGGCGCCGAGGCCGACCGCATCCGTGGCGAGCTGGAGAAGCTGACCGGCAAGCAGGTCCAGCTGAACATCCTCGAGGTCAAGAACCCCGAGGTGGACGCTCAGCTGGTGGCCCAGGCCGTCGCCGAGCAGCTCTCCTCCCGCGTCTCCTTCCGTCGTGCGATGCGCAAGAGCATGCAGAGCTCGATGAAGGCCGGCGCCAAGGGCATCAAGATCCAGTGCGGTGGCCGCCTCGGCGGCGCCGAGATGTCCCGCTCGGAGTTCTACCGCGAGGGCCGCGTGCCCCTGCACACGCTCCGCGCGAACGTCGACTACGGCTTCTTCGAGGCCAAGACGACCTTCGGCCGCATCGGTGTGAAGGTCTGGATCTACAAGGGCGACGTCAAGAACATCGCCGAGGTCCGCGCCGAGAACGCTGCTGCCCGCGCAGGCAACCGCCCGGCCCGTGGCGGCGCTGACCGCCCGGCCGGCCGCGGTGGCCGCGGTGGCGAGCGTGGCGGTCGCGGTCGCAAGCCGCAGCAGTCCGCGCCGGCAGCCGAGGCCCCCAAGGCCGACGCTCCCGCCGCCGCTGCTCCGGCTGAGAGCACCGGAACGGAGGCCTGACCGAAATGCTGATCCCCCGTAGGGTCAAGCACCGCAAGCAGCACCACCCGAAGCGCAGCGGTATGTCCAAGGGTGGCACGCAGGTTGCGTTCGGCGAGTACGGCATCCAGGCGCTGACCCCGGCGTACGTGACGAACCGCCAGATCGAGGCAGCTCGTATCGCGATGACCCGCCACATCAAGCGTGGCGGCAAGGTCTGGATCAACATCTACCCGGACCGTCCCCTGACGAAGAAGCCCGCCGAGACCCGCATGGGTTCCGGTAAGGGTTCTCCCGAGTGGTGGATCGCGAACGTCAAGCCGGGTCGGGTGATGTTCGAGCTGTCCTACCCGAACGAGAAGATTGCTCGTGAGGCGCTTACCCGCGCTGCTCACAAGCTTCCGATGAAGTGCCGCATCGTTCGGCGCGAGGCAGGTGAGGCGTGATGTCGGCCGGAACCAAGGCGTCCGAGCTGCGCGAGCTGGGCAACGAGGAGCTGCTCAACAAGCTCCGCGAGGCCAAGGAAGAGCTGTTCAACCTCCGCTTCCAGGCGGCGACCGGACAGCTCGAGAACCACGGTCGGCTCAAGTCCGTCCGTAAGGACATCGCCCGGATCTACACCCTGATGCGCGAGCGCGAGCTGGGCATCGAGACGGTGGAGAGCGTCTGATGAGCGAGAAGACTGTGACTGAGACGAACACCGACCGCGGTTTCCGCAAGACCCGTGAGGGTCTCGTCGTCAGCGACAAGATGGACAAGACTGTCGTCGTCGCTGTCGAGGACCGCGTCAAGCACGCCCTGTACGGCAAGGTCATCCGCCGTACGAACAAGCTGAAGGCTCACGACGAGCAGAACGCTGCGGGCGTCGGCGACCGTGTCCTCCTCATGGAGACCCGGCCGCTGTCTGCGACGAAGCGCTGGCGCGTCGTCGAGATCCTCGAGAAGGCCAAGTAATTCCTGAGGGGCATTCCCCTCAGGCAAGTTCCGCCAGGCTCGGTGGGGTTCGACCCGTTCAGGGTTCGAACCCCGCCGGGAACCGGCAGACGATCAGGAGATAGACGTGATCCAGCAGGAGTCGCGACTTCGCGTCGCCGACAACACGGGTGCGAAGGAAATCCTCACCATCCGTGTTCTCGGTGGTTCGGGTCGCCGCTACGCGGGCATCGGTGACGTCATCGTCGCCACCGTCAAGGACGCGATCCCCGGTGGCAACGTGAAGAAGGGTGACGTCGTCAAGGCCGTCATCGTTCGCACCGTCAAGGAGCGTCGTCGTCAGGATGGCTCGTACATCCGCTTCGACGAGAACGCCGCCGTCATTCTGAAGAACGACGGCGACCCCCGCGGCACCCGTATCTTCGGCCCGGTGGGCCGTGAGCTGCGCGAGAAGAAGTTCATGAAGATCATCTCGCTCGCGCCGGAGGTGCTGTAAGCATGAAGATCAAGAAGGGCGACCTGGTTCAGGTCATCACCGGTAAGGACAAGGGCAAGCAGGGCAAGGTCGTCGTGGCCTACCCCGCTCAGGACCGCGTCCTCGTCGAGGGTGTCAACCGGGTCAAGAAGCACACCAAGGCCGGTCAGACGGCTCGCGGTTCGCAGACCGGCGGCATCGTCACCACCGAGGCCCCGATTCACGTCAGCAACGTTCAGCTGGTTGTGGAGAAGGACGGCAAGAAGGTCGTCACCCGCGTCGGCTACCGCTTTGACGACGAGGGCAACAAGATCCGCGTTGCCAAGCGGACCGGTGAGGACATCTGATGACTGCCACCACTGCGCCGCGTCTCAAGACGCGCTACCGCGAGGAAATCGCCGGCAAGCTGCGTGAGGAGTTCTCGTACGAGAACGTCATGCAGATCCCCGGCCTGGTCAAGATCGTGGTCAACATGGGTGTGGGCGACGCCGCCCGCGACTCCAAGCTGATCGATGGCGCCGTGCGCGACCTCACCACGATCACCGGCCAGAAGCCGGCCGTCACCAAGGCCCGCAAGTCCATCGCGCAGTTCAAGCTGCGCGAGGGTCAGCCGATCGGCTGCCACGTCACCCTCCGCGGTGACCGGATGTGGGAGTTCCTGGACCGTACGCTGTCGCTCGCGCTGCCGCGTATCCGTGACTTCCGTGGCCTGTCGCCGAAGCAGTTCGACGGCCGTGGCAACTACACCTTCGGTCTCACGGAGCAGGTCATGTTCCACGAGATCGACCAGGACAAGATCGACCGGGTCCGGGGCATGGACATCACCGTGGTCACCACGGCGACCAATGACGACGAGGGTCGTGCCCTCCTTCGTCACCTCGGCTTCCCGTTCAAGGAGAACTGACCGTGGCGAAGAAGGCTCTGATCGCTAAGGCCGCCCGTAAGCCGAAGTTCGGCGTCCGCGGGTACACCCGCTGCCAGCGCTGCGGCCGGCCCCACTCCGTCTACCGCAAGTTCGGCCTGTGCCGCGTGTGCCTTCGTGAGATGGCTCACCGTGGCGAGCTGCCGGGCGTGACCAAGAGTTCCTGGTAAATCTCCTTCGCCCTTTGGGCGTTGGGACTACCCGGAAGCTCTCGGTAAGCATCTGGTCGGCAGGAGCCCGGCTCTTCATGCCGTAGGCTTGAAGGGTTGGGCGCCTGCCGCCCTGGACCGACTTACTACGCCGTAGGTCCCCGCACCGCACCCGTCCCGCCACTGAGTGGGGAGAGGGATGGCGCATACAGGAAACCCCGGCGAGAGAGGCCGAAGGCCAATTCATGACCATGACTGATCCCATCGCAGACATGCTCACGCGTCTGCGTAACGCGAACTCGGCGTACCACGACTCCGTCGTGATGCCGCACAGCAAGATCAAGTCGCACATCGCGGAGATCCTCCAGCAGGAGGGCTTCATCACCGGCTGGAAGGTCGAGGACGCCGAGGTCGGCAAGAACCTCGTCCTCGAGCTGAAGTTCGGCCCGAACCGCGAGCGCTCGATCGCCGGCATCAAGCGAATCTCGAAGCCGGGTCTGCGTGTATACGCAAAGTCCACCAACCTGCCGAAGGTTCTCGGCGGCCTGGGCGTGGCGATCATCTCCACGTCCCACGGTCTCCTGACCGGCCAGCAGGCCAGCAAGAAGGGCGTAGGTGGGGAAGTCCTCGCCTACGTCTGGTAGTCGGGAACGGAGGAATAGCTCATGTCGCGAATCGGCAAGCTCCCCATCCAGGTTCCCGCCGGTGTGGACGTCACCATCGATGGCCGTACGGTCGCGGTGAAGGGCCCCAAGGGCACCCTCACGCACACCGTTGCCGCGCCGATCGAGGTCACCAAGGGTGAGGACGGCGTCCTGAACGTCGTCCGCCCGAACGACGAGCGTCAGAACAAGGCCCTTCACGGCCTGTCCCGCACGCTGGTGGCGAACATGATCACCGGTGTGACCCAGGGATACATCAAGGCGCTCGAGATCAGTGGTGTCGGTTACCGCGTCCAGGCGAAGGGCTCCAACCTGGAGTTCGCCCTGGGCTACAGCCACCCGATCCTGATCGAGGCCCCGGAGGGCATCACCTTCAAGGTGGAGTCCCCCACGAAGTTCACCGTCGAGGGCATCGACAAGCAGAAGGTCGGCGAGACCGCGGCCAAGATCCGCAAGCTGCGGAAGCCTGACCCGTACAAGGCCAAGGGCGTCAAGTACGCCGGCGAGGTCATCCGCCGCAAGGTCGGAAAGGCTGGTAAGTAGCCATGGCATACGGCGTAAAGATCGCCAAGGGCGACGCCTACAAGCGTGCCGCCCTCAAGCGTCGCCACATCCGCGTCCGCAAGCACATCTCCGGTTCGCCGGAGCGTCCGCGCTTGGTCGTGACGCGTTCCAACCGCCACATGGTCGCTCAGGTCATCGACGACATCGCGGGCCACACGCTCGCGTCGGCGTCGACCCTGGACGTGTCCATCCGTGGCGGCGAGGGTGACAAGAGCGCCCAGGCCAAGCAGGTCGGCGCCCTGGTCGCTGAGCGTGCCAAGGCCGCAGGCGTCGAGGCCGTCGTGTTTGACCGCGGTGGTAACCAGTACGCCGGGCGGATTGCCGCTCTGGCTGACGCCGCCCGTGAAGCCGGGCTGAAGTTCTAAGCCCCGGTTCCTACGCACAGCGGACGTAACAGAGAGAGGTAAATCCAATGGCTGGACCCCAGCGCCGCGGAAGCGGTGCCGGTGGCGGCGAGCGGCGGGACCGGAAGGGCCGTGACGGCGGCGCAGCTGCCGCCGAGAAGACCGCGTACGTTGAGCGCGTTGTCGCGATCAACCGCGTCGCCAAGGTTGTGAAGGGTGGTCGTCGCTTCAGCTTCACCGCGCTGGTCGTGGTGGGCGATGGTGACGGCACTGTCGGTGTCGGTTACGGCAAGGCCAAGGAAGTTCCCGCGGCCATTGCCAAGGGCGTGGAAGAAGCCAAGAAGAACTTCTTCAAGGTTCCGCGTATCCAGGGCACCATTCCTCACCCGATCCAGGGCGAGAAGGCTGCGGGCGTCGTCCTGCTGAAGCCTGCTTCCCCCGGTACCGGTGTTATCGCCGGTGGCCCGGTGCGCGCCGTTCTGGAGTGCGCCGGCGTTCACGACATCCTGTCGAAGTCGCTCGGCTCCGACAACGCGATCAACATCGTGCACGCGACCGTGGCGGCCCTCAAGGGCCTGCAGCGTCCCGAGGAGATCGCGGCTCGCCGTGGTCTGCCGCTCGAGGACGTCGCCCCCGCGGCTCTGCTTCGTGCACGTGCGGGAGCGGGTGCGTAATGGCTCGCCTCAAGATCACGCAGACGAAGTCGTACATCGGCAGCAAGCAGAACCACCGCGACACCCTGCGTTCGCTCGGGCTCAAGCGCCTGAACGACGTGGTTGTCAAGGAGGACCGTCCCGAGTTCCGCGGCATGGCTCACACCGTCCGCCACCTCGTGACGGTTGAGGAGGTCGACTGACATGGCGGAGAACAACCCGCTGAAGGCCCACGACCTCCGGCCTGCCCCGGGCGCCAAGACCGCCAAGACCCGTGTGGGTCGTGGTGAGGCGTCCAAGGGTAAGACCGCTGGTCGTGGCACCAAGGGCACGAAGGCCCGCTACCAGGTTCCGGAGCGCTTCGAGGGTGGCCAGATGCCCCTCCACATGCGTCTCCCGAAGCTCAAGGGCTTCAAGAACCCGTTCCGCACCGAGTACCAGGTCGTGAACCTGGACAAGCTCGCGACGCTCTACCCCGAGGGTGGAGAGGTCACCGTGGCCGACCTGGTCGCCAAGGGAGCGGTGCGCAACAACCACCTCGTCAAGGTCCTCGGACAGGGCGAGATCTCCGTGGCACTGCAGGTTTCGGTTGACGCCGTCTCCGGCTCCGCCAAGGAGAAGATTGCCGCCGCCGGCGGCACCGTCACTGAGCTCGTCTGAGACAACTCGGACAACTCGATGGCTTGAACATCCGACCGGGGATGCCTCTTATTTGGGGCATCCCCGGTTGGTCGTTCCTAGGTGGGCATGGTCGCCGGTAAGGTGGCGTGCACTGTTGCTGTGGTAACCCCTGGGCGCATGTCCGGGAATCTTTGACTCTTTCGTATTTGTCGATCCTCAAGACCGTCACCTCTCGCTCTGCGCGGGGGTCGCAGGAGGCACCGTGCTCACCGCGTTCGCCCGGGCGTTCAAGACGCCCGACCTGCGCAAGAAGCTGCTCTTCACGCTCGGCATCATCGTGCTCTACCGGCTCGGGGCGCACATCCCGGTACCGGGAGTGAGCTACGAGAACGTCCAGACCTGTGTTGACCAGGCCAGCAAGGGCAACAACAGCCTCTTCGGCCTGGTGAACATGTTCAGCGGTGGTGCACTGCTGCAGATCACGATCTTCGCGCTCGGCATCATGCCGTACATCACGGCCAGCATCATTCTTCAGCTGCTGACCGTGGTCATTCCCCGACTCGAGGCGCTCAAGAAGGAGGGGCAGTCCGGCCAGGCCAAGATCACGCAGTACACGCGTTATCTGACCGTCGCGCTCGCCATCCTCCAGGGCACCGGCCTGGTGGCCACCGCCACCAGCGGCGCGCTGTTCAGCGGCTGCCCGGTCGCCGACCAGATCGTTCCGAACCACTCGATCTTCACGACCGTCGTCATGGTGATCACCATGACCGCGGGCACCGCTGCCGTCATGTGGCTCGGTGAGCTCATCACCGACCGCGGCATCGGCAACGGCATGTCGATCCTGATGTTCATCTCGATCGCTGCCAGCTTCCCCGGCTCCCTGTGGGCCATCAAGCAGAGCGGCAAGCTGGCGGACGGCTGGATCGAGTTCGGCACCGTCATCTTGGTCGGCTTCGTCATGGTGGCCCTCGTGGTCTTCGTCGAGCAGGCCCAGCGCCGTATCCCGGTGCAGTACGCGAAGCGCATGATCGGCCGCAGGTCGTACGGCGGTACGTCCACGTACATCCCGCTGAAGGTGAATCAGGCGGGTGTGATTCCCGTCATCTTCGCTTCTTCGCTGCTCTACATTCCGGCCCTGATCGTCCAGTTCTCCAACTCCACTGCGGGCTGGGCCACATGGATCAAGGACAACTTCGTCAAGGGCGACCACCCGTACTACATCACGGCGTACTTCCTGTTGATCGTGTTCTTCGCCTTCTTCTATGTGGCGATTTCGTTCAACCCCGAGGAAGTCGCCGACAACATGAAGAAGTATGGTGGGTTCATCCCGGGTATCCGGGCTGGTCGACCTACTGCCGAGTACCTGAGCTACGTGCTCAACAGGATCACTTGGCCGGGCTCGCTGTACCTGGGTCTGATCGCTCTCGTGCCGACGATGGCGTTGGCAGGCTTCGGTGGAGCCAACCAGAACTTCCCGTTCGGCGGGACGAGCATCCTCATCATCGTGGGTGTGGGTCTGGAGACCGTGAAGCAGATTGAGAGTCAGCTCCAGCAGCGCAATTACGAAGGGTTCCTCCGCTGATGCGAATCGTCCTCGTCGGGCCGCCCGGTGCCGGCAAGGGAACGCAGGCTGCGTACCTTGCCAAGAACCTGTCGATTCCGCACATCTCCACGGGCGATCTCTTCCGCGCCAACATCAGCCAGGGCACTGACCTTGGCAAGCGGGCCCGCGCCTACATGGACGCGGGGCAGCTGGTGCCGGACGAGGTCACCATTGCGATGGCCAAGGACCGCATGTCCCAGCCGGACGCCGTGAACGGCTTCCTGCTCGACGGCTTCCCGCGCAACGTGGGCCAGGCCGAGGCGCTCGACGAGATGCTCAAGAGCGAGGGCGTGACGCTGGACGCGGTTCTCGACCTGGAGGTCCCCGAGGACGAGGTCGTCAAGCGCATCGCGGGCCGGCGTATCTGCCGCAACGACAGTGCGCACGTCTTCCACGTGACGTACAACCCGCCGAAGACCGAGGGTGTCTGCGACGCCTGCGACGGCGAGCTGTACCAGCGCGACGACGACACGGAGGACACGGTCCGGACCCGGCTCGAGGTCTACCACACCCAGACCGAGCCGATCATCGACTACTACCGGGCCCAGGGCCTGGTGGTGACGATCTCGGCGCTCGGCAAGGTCGAGGACGTGACCAAGCGGTCGATGGAAGCCCTCAAGAAGGTCCGCGAGGACTGAGGAACACGCGCAACACCTGTACAGACGGCCGCGGCGTCCTTGGGCGCCGCGGCCGACTGTTTGCGCCGTATCGTGGAGTACGCCGCACACCCGTTCCCGTTCGATGCAGAGAGGCGCCGCGCAATGGTGCAGATCAAGACCCCCGAGCAGATCGCGAAGATGCGTGAGGCGGGGCTGGTGGTCGCTGCCATTCACGCCGCCACCCGCGAGGCGGCGGTGCCCGGCGCCACCACTCACGACCTGGACCAGGTCGCACGCAAGGTGATCGCCGACCACGGTGCGAAGTCGAACTTCCTCGGGTACGGCGGGTTCCCCGCGACCATCTGCGCCTCGGTCAACGAGGTCGTCGTGCACGGCATCCCGGACGAGAAGACCGTCCTCAAGGACGGCGACATCATCTCCATCGACGCCGGCGCGATCGTGGACGGCTGGCACGGCGACGCGGCGTACACGGCGTTCGTCGGCACCGGTCACGCTCCGGAGCTCATCGAGCTGTCCCGGGTGACCGAGGAGTCCATGTGGGCCGGGATCGCGGCGATGAAGGTGAACAACCGCCTCGTCGACATCTCGAAGGCGATCGAGTCCTACATCCGCCGCCAGCCGCGTCCGGCCACCGGCAAGTACGGGATCATCGAGGACTACGGCGGCCACGGCATCGGTACCGAGATGCACATGGACCCGCACCTGCTGAACTACGTCGCGCGCAAGCGCGGCAAGGGCATCAAGCTGGTTCCCGGCGTCTGCCTGGCCATCGAGCCGATGGTCTCGCTCGGTACGCCGCGGACCGAGGTGCTCGAGGACAACTGGACGGTCATCACGACCGACGGCACCTGGTCCTCGCACTGGGAGCACTCGATCGCCTTGACCGAGCAGGGCCCACTGGTCCTGACGGCCCCCGACTGCGGCCGCGCGAAACTGGCGGAGTACGGGATCCAGGCCGCGCCGGACCCGCTGGGCTGAGGGCCCCACCCGCTGAGAACGCGCCCCCGGTCGGTCTAAGGATCTCCTCCGGTGGGCAAACTTGACGGATTCGTCTTTTGGGGTCCGCTGACGTAGACTGACTCGTCGGCTCTTGTGCATCCGTGTGTCCGCATGCGGAGCAGAGAGTCGATCAAGGTAGCCGATTCGAAAGGCGAAGCGTGGCCAAGAAGCAAGGTGCCATCGAAATTGAGGGCACCGTGATCGAGTCCCTCCCGAACGCCATGTTCAAGGTGGAACTCCAGAACGGTCACAAGGTCCTCGCGCACATCAGCGGCAAGATGCGGATGCACTACATCCGTATCCTTCCGGATGACCGGGTCGTGGTGGAGCTCTCTCCGTACGACCTGACGCGTGGCCGGATCGTCTACCGATACAAGTAGATCTTGCCCGCGCCCTGCTGCGGCGGGGTGGTGGCACTGACCCGGAGAACCTGACATCCCATGAAGGTCAAGCCGAGCGTCAAGAAGATCTGCGACAAGTGCAAGGTGATCCGCCGTCACGGTCGGGTCATGGTCATCTGCGACAACCTGCGCCACAAGCAGCGCCAGGGCTGACGCACGACCCCCTGCATCTCGCAGCACTTCGCGCGACGCACGTAATACGTACATACGCAGTGCCCGTCCAAGCTTCGGCTGACGACACCTCCGGCGGGGGCCGGGGACCCGGACGTACCATCGCTTCCCTTTCGGGAGCGGTCGGCGGCCGGGAGTGGTATTGCGGAAGACCCCCGACATAACAACTGGAGCCATTCAATGGCACGCGTTTCAGGTGTTGACATCCCGCGCGAAAAGCGCGTGGAGGTTGCCCTCACCTACGTCTTCGGTATCGGGCGCACCCGGTCCAAGGAGATCCTCGCCACCACGGGTGTGAACCCGAACACGCGCGTTCGCGACCTGGCCGAAGAGGACCTGGTCAAGATCCGCGAGTACGTGGACGCCAACCTCCGCACCGAGGGTGACCTCCGTCGCGAGATTCAGGCCGACATCCGCCGCAAGGTCGAGATCGGCTGCTACCAGGGTCTGCGTCACCGCCGCGGCCTGCCGGTCCACGGCCAGCGCACCAGCACGAACGCTCGTACCCGCAAGGGTCCGCGTCGCGCGATCGCCGGTAAGAAGAAGCCGGGCAAGAAGTAGTCCTCAGCGGACGCACTGCGGCAGTCCGGATCCCCGGGCCGTCGCAGCATCCAGCGGTCTTCGCTGTAGGACCGATCACCTCCCCTCTCCATCTGGAGTAAAGACATGCCCCCCAAGGGACGTCAGGGCGCAGCCAAGAAGGTGCGTCGCAAGGAAAAGAAGAACGTTGCTCACGGCCACGCGCACATCAAGAGCACGTTCAACAACACGATCGTTTCGATCACGGACCCCTCGGGCAACGTGATCTCCTGGGCCTCTGCCGGCCACGTCGGCTTCAAGGGCTCGCGCAAGTCCACCCCCTTCGCCGCGCAGATGGCCGCCGAGTCGGCCGCCCGCCGCGCGCAGGAGCACGGCATGCGCAAGGTTGACGTTTTCGTCAAGGGTCCCGGCTCCGGCCGCGAGACCGCGATCCGCTCCCTCCAGGCCACTGGCCTCGAGGTCGGTTCGATCCAGGACGTCACCCCCACTCCGCACAACGGATGCCGGCCGCCCAAGCGCCGTCGCGTCTGACGCACTGAAGCAACGGAGACAACTGGAAAATGGCGCGATACACCGGGGCCGACTGCAAGCGTTGCCGTCGGGAGAAGCAGAAGCTGTTCCTTAAGGGCAGCAAGTGCGAGAGCGCGAAGTGCCCGATCGAGATCCGTCCTTACCCCCCGGGTGAGCACGGACGCGGGCGCACCAAGGACAGCGAGTACCTTCTTCAGCTTCGTGAGAAGCAGAAGTGCTCGCGGATCTACGGTGTCCTTGAGAAGCAGTTCGTGAACTACTACAAGGAAGCGAACCAGAAGACCGGCAAGACCGGTGAGAACCTTCTGCGCATCCTTGAGACCCGCCTCGACAACGTGATCTACCGGGCCGGCTTCGCCAAGTCCCGCGACCACGCCCGTCAGCTGGTGCGTCACGGACACATCGCCGTGAACGGCACGAAGACCGACATCCCGTCGGCCCGTGTCGCCGTGAACGACGTCATCGAGGTCCGCCAGAAGTCCAAGGCCCTGACCCCCTTCCAGGTGGCCCAGGCCGAGGCCGGCGAGCGCACCGTCCCGGCATGGCTCGAAGCCGTGCCGTCGACGCTGCGGATCCTCGTGCACTCCCTGCCCGAGCGCCAGGTGATCGACACCCAGGTGCAGGAGCAGCTGATCGTCGAGCTCTACTCCAAGTAGGAGAGCTCGCGGGTCCGGGCGGTACGGCTCTTTCGGGTCGTGCCGCCCGTACCCTTGTCAGTATCTGGGGGCGTCAAATAGTGGGCGCCCACGACTGAAGGACCACAGCATGCTTATCGCTCAGCGTCCGTCGCTGACCGAAGAGGTCGTCGACGAGTTCCGCTCCCGGTTCGTGATCGAGCCGCTGGAGCCGGGCTTCGGCTACACCCTCGGTAACTCTCTCCGCCGCACGCTCCTCTCCTCGATCCCTGGCGCTGCTGTCACCAGCATCCGGATCGACGGTGTCCTGCACGAGTTCACCACCGTGCCGGGTGTCAAGGAGGACGTCACCGACCTCATCCTCAACATCAAGCAGCTGGTCGTCTCCTCGGAGCACGACGAGCCGGTCGTGATGTACCTGCGCAAGCAGGGTCCCGGCCTGGTCACCGCTGCTGACATCGCCCCGCCGGCCGGTGTCGAGGTCCACAACCCGGACCTGGTCCTCGCCACCCTGAACGGCAAGGGCAAGCTGGAGATGGAGCTGACCGTCGAGCGCGGTCGCGGCTACGTCTCCGCCGTCCAGAACAAGCAGGCGGGCCAGGAGATCGGCCGTATCCCGGTCGACTCCATCTACTCGCCGGTGCTCAAGGTCACGTACAAGGTCGAGGCGACCCGTGTCGAGCAGCGCACCGACTTCGACAAGCTGATCGTCGACGTCGAGACCAAGCAGGCCATGCGTCCGCGTGACGCCATGGCGTCGGCCGGTAAGACCCTGGTCGAGCTGTTCGGTCTGGCCCGCGAGCTCAACATCGACGCCGAGGGCATCGACATGGGCCCGTCGCCGACGGACGCCGCGCTCGCTGCCGATCTGGCGCTGCCGATCGAGGAGCTGGAGCTCACGGTCCGTTCGTACAACTGCCTCAAGCGTGAGGGCATCCACTCCGTGGGTGAGCTCGTGGCGCGCTCGGAGGCCGACCTGCTCGACATCCGCAACTTCGGTGCGAAGTCGATCGACGAGGTCAAGGCGAAGCTGGCCGGTATGGGCCTGGCGCTCAAGGACAGCCCGCCCGGATTCGACCCGACCGCTGCCGCCGACGCCTTCGGCGCCGACGACGACGCGGACGCGGGCTTCGTCGAGACCGAGCAGTACTAGTACGCCTCCGGCTGGGGTGCCTGGTTTTTTCGGGCGCCCCGGACCGGGGTGAGGGTTTTGTCCTCAATCTCCCCCATGGCCTCAAGGGCATGGGGGGACCCCCTCGACGGGCTCGATTTTGGCCGATGACTGATCTCATCGGCCTGGTTGGTGTCCGGATGGCCCATGATCTTCCGTGAGGCGGCCGCTTCACGGGAACTGACACCGGTACCTGATACGGCCGGTGCAGCACACAAGGAGAAACACCATGCCGCGTCCCGCAAAGGGTGCCCGTCTGGGCGGCAGCGCCGCGCACGAGCGTCTGCTTCTCGCGAACCTCGCGAAGTCGCTGTTCGAGCACGGCCGCATCACGACGACCGAGGCCAAGGCCCGCCGCCTGCGTCCGGTCGCCGAGCGTCTGATCACCAAGGCGAAGAAGGGCGACATCCACAACCGTCGCCTCGTTCTGCAGACGATCACGGACAAGAGCATCGTGCACACGCTCTTCACCGAGATCGCCCCGCGCTACGAGAACCGCCCCGGTGGTTACACGCGCATCACCAAGATCGGCAACCGTCGTGGCGACAACGCCCCGATGGCCGTCATCGAGCTGGTCGAGGCGCTGACCGTGGCGCAGCAGGCCACCGGTGAGGCCGAGGCCGCGACGAAGCGTGCGGTCAAGGAGGACTCCCTCAAGAAGGACGAGTCCGCCGAGGTCGTCGAGGACGCCAAGCCGGCCGAGGCCGACGCGGAGTCCAAGGACGCCTGAGCGTTCTGAGACCACTGGACGGGCCCGCATCACCCTTCGGGGCGGTGCGGGCCCGTTCCGTACGTTCAGGCTTGAGAGGATCGTTGGGTGAGTGACGAAGTAGAGCCCGGTTTCGTGCGGGTGCGGCTGGACCTGGCCTACGACGGCAAGGACTTCTCCGGCTGGGCGAAGCAGACGGCGCGGCGCACGGTGCAGGGGGAGATCGAGGACGCGCTGCGTACCGTGACGCGGTCCGAGCGGACGTACGACCTGACGGTCGCCGGGCGCACCGATGCCGGGGTGCATGCCCGCGGTCAGGTCGCGCATGTCGATCTGCCGGACGAGGTGTGGGCCGAGCACGGTGCGCTGCTGCTGCGTCGGTTGGCCGGCCGGATGGCCCCCGATGTACGGATCTGGCGGGTGGCCGAGGCTCCGGCGGGGTTCAACGCACGTTTCTCGGCGCTGTGGCGGCGGTACGCGTACCGGATCTCGGACCGGCCCGGCGGTGCGGATCCCCTGACTCGCGGACATGTGCTCTGGCACGACCGGCCGTTGGACGTGGACGCGATGAACGCGGCCGCGGCCAGGATGGTCGGGGAGCACGATTTCGCCGCCTACTGCAGGAAGCGCGAGGGTGCGACGACCATCCGTACGCTGCAGAAGCTGAGTTGGGTACGGGACGAGGCGTCCGGAGTCATCACGGGGACCGTGCAGGCCGATGCCTTCTGCCACAACATGGTGCGCGCGCTGGTCGGCGCCATGCTGTTCGTGGGGGACGGGCGCCGCCCCGACCCGTGGCCGGCCCAGGTGCTGGCGGTGGGGGTGCGGGACCCGGGGGTGCACGTGGTGCGGCCGCACGGGCTGACGCTGGAGGAAGTCGCCTACCCGGCTGACGAGTTGCTCGCCGCGCGCAACAAGGAAGCACGCAACGTGCGGACGCTGCCGGGGGGCGGCTGCTGCTGAGGGGCGGTGCCGTCCGCTGCCTCCGGACCTCCTCGATGCGCGCGTCGCCGCCGTGCGTCGGCCCTGTCGGTGACGTTCCGGTGCGGCAACGCGTCCGAGCGAGGCCGGGGCGCGGCCGATGAGGGTGCCGGCCGCCCCGAGGAGGTGGGGCTGGTCGGCGAAGCCCGCGGCGGCCGCCACCGACTCCTGCGGTCCTGTCAGCTGGTGGGCGCGGTCGCCGCCGCCGAGGCCTGGACCTCGCCACGGTGGCGGATCTGACGGAACGTGAAATCCGTCAGGTCGTCGCCGACCGCGAAGACGTTCTTGTCGGCCTTGGTGACGTTCTTGCCGTTGGTGAAGCCCCCGATGGTGAAGTAGGCGTAACGGCCGTACGAGTTGGCGGTGCGGCGGCAGACGGAACCACCGCGGCAGAAGGTCGGCACGCCCGCACCGCTCAGCGACGCCAGACCGCCGGACGCCTGCTGCGCCGCCTTCTTGGCCTGCGCCTCCGTCTCGAAGACCGCGACGCCGACGGTGACGGCGACCCCCGCCTTGCTGTACGTGGCGCGGATGACCTGGTCGCAGCCGTTGTTCGTGAGGACTGAGCCGAGCGCGCCCTGGGTGGTCGCGGCGCAGTTCGTCGTGCGGTGCGTGGCGCCCTTGACGTAGACGCGGTCGCCCATCGTCAGCTTCCTGCCGGGGTAGAAGGAGTCGACGGAGATCGGCGCCCTGTCCTTCTTCACATCGGATATGTAGTCCTTCGGGTCCGGCGGGGGCGGAGGCGCCACCGTGGAGAAAGACGGCTCGGGCTCCGCCGAGTCGGTCGGCAGATCGGCGGGTCGCGGCAACTGGCTCGCGTTCTTGCCCGAGCCGGTGGAGCCGTCGTTGTTGTTGGTCGAGATGACGGCTGTGGCGACGATCGCCGCTATCGCGGCGGTGGCGAGGGCGCCGCCGCCGACCATCAGCCATTTCTTGCGACGGCTCCGCGCGGCGGATGCATCGGCCAGCGCTGCCCAGTCCGGAGTGTGATTGCCTCCGGGCCCCCAGGAGGGCCCCCCTTGCCCAAAGCTCATGCGGCGAATCCTAGAGGAGGCATAAACCGGTTGGGCCAGGGCTTCGCGGGCCGTGACAATGCTGTGCATGGGACATCTTGAAGCAGGCCACCTGGAGTACTACCTACCGGACGGGCGGGTGCTGCTCGGCGATGCTTCGTTCCGGGTCGCGGACGGGGCCGTCGTCGCCCTCGTGGGGGCGAACGGCGCCGGGAAGACGACGCTGCTGCGGCTGCTGTCCGGGGAGATCCAGCCGCACGGCGGCACGGTGTCGGTGAGCGGCGGACTCGGCGTGATGCCGCAGTTCGTGGGCTCGGTGCGGGACGAACGTACGGTCCGCGACCTCCTCGTCTCCGTCGCCCAGCCCCGCATCCGGGAGGCGGCGCAGGCCGTCGACAAGGCCGAGGAGCTGATCCTCACCGTCGACGACGAGGCCGCGCAGATGGCGTACGCACAGGCCCTCAGCGACTGGGCGGAGGCCCGCGGGTACGAGGCCGAGACCGTCTGGGACATGTGCACCATGGCCGCGCTCGGCGTCCCGTACGAGAAGGCGCAGTGGCGCGAGGTCCGCACGCTCAGTGGTGGTGAGCAGAAGCGGCTCGTGCTCGAAGCGCTGCTGCGCGGGCCCGACGAGGTGCTGCTGCTCGACGAGCCGGACAACTATCTCGACGTGCCCGGCAAGCGGTGGCTGGAGGGGAAGCTCAAGGAGACCCGTAAGACGGTCCTCTTCGTCTCGCACGACCGGGAGCTGCTGTCCCGGGCGGCGGAGAAGATCGTCAGCGTGGAGCCCGGTCCGGCGGGCAGCGACGTGTGGGTGCACGGCGGCGGTTTCGACACGTACCACGAGGCCCGCAAGGACCGGTTCGCCCGGTTCGAGGAGCTGAAGCGACGCTGGGACGAGAAGCACGCCCAGCTGAAGAAGCTGGTGCTCAGCCTTCGGCAGGCGGCGTCGATCAGCCACGAGCTGGCCTCGCGCTACCAGGCGGCGCAGACCCGGCTGCGGAAGTTCGAGGAGGCCGGGCCCCCGCCGGAGCCGCCGCGCGAGCAGGACATCAAGATGCGGCTGCGCGGTGGCCGGACCGGGGTGCGGGCGGTGACCTGCAAGGGGCTGGAGCTGACCGGGCTGATGAAGCCGTTCGATCTGGAGATCTTCTACGGGGAGCGGGTCGCCGTCCTTGGGTCGAACGGGTCGGGCAAATCGCACTTCCTGCGGCTGCTGGCCGGGGAACCCGTCGCGCACACGGGGGAGTGGAAGCTCGGTGCACGGGTCGTGCCCGGGCATTTCGCGCAGACGCACGCCCATCCGGAGCTGATGGGGCACACGCTCGTCGAGATCCTGTGGACGGAGCATGCGAAGGACCGAGGCGGGGCGATGTCCGTACTGCGCCGGTACGAACTGGAGCGGCAGGGCGACCAGCCCTTCGAGAAGCTGTCCGGCGGGCAGCAGGCGCGGTTCCAGATCCTGCTGCTGGAGCTGGCGGGAACCACGGCGCTGCTGCTGGACGAGCCGACGGACAACCTGGACCTGGAGTCGGCGGAGGCGCTGCAGGACGGGCTCGAGGCGTACGACGGGACCGTGATGACCGTCACGCACGACCGGTGGTTCGCGAAGTCCTTCGACCGGTACCTGGTGTTCGGGTCGGACGGGGTGGTGCGGGAGACGGCGGAGCCGGTGTGGGACGAGCGGCGGGTGGAGCGGGAGCGCTAGGGCCGGCGCGTTTTGACCCGTCCCGGGCGGGGCGGGTACTGTCGGGGGTTGTTATACGTATCGGCTTCGTCGTTCTCACGCGAAGAGCCCTTACGTAGGTTCTCTGGAGCAGTTACCAGTGGCTCGCATACGGGCAGCGTTCCCGGCATTGTGAGCCCCAGCTGCATGATCGCTTCAGGGGTGCCATGTGTCTGGACCTCATCCACTGAAGAAGCGAAGGCTACGAAGTGCGTACGTACAGCCCCAAGCCCGGCGATGTGACGCGCCAGTGGCACATCATTGACGCGCAGGACATCGTCCTGGGTCGTCTGGCCACCACGGCTGCGAACCTCCTCCGAGGCAAGCACAAGGCGATTTACGCCCCCCACATGGACATGGGCGACTTCGTCATCATCATCAACGCCGACAAGGTTCACCTTTCCGGCAACAAGAAGACCCAGAAGATGGCGTACCGCCACTCCGGGTTCCCGGGTGGTCTGCGCTCCGTGCGTTACGACGAGCTCCTCTCCAAGAACCCGGAGAAGGCTGTCGAGAAGGCCATCAAGGGCATGATCCCCAAGAACACCCTGGGCCGTCAGATGCTCTCGAAGCTCAAGGTCTACGCGGGCGACCAGCACCCGCACGCTGCGCAGCAGCCGGTCCCGTTCGAGATCACCCAGGTCGCGCAGTAGTTCCGGCCTCCCCCTAAGACGTAAAGAAAGATCTGAGGAGAATCGTGGCCGAGACCACTGTTGAGAACCCCATCGAGGGCACCGAGGGCGAAGAGGTCTACGCCGAGGTGACCACCTTCGAATCGGAGGTTCCCGTCGAGGGCGAGTACACCAGCGAGTCGCTGGCGTCCCGCTTCGGCGAGCCGCAGCCTGCCGCCGGCCTTGGCCGTCGCAAGAACGCCATTGCCCGCGTCCGGATCGTTCCGGGCACCGGCAAGTGGAAGATCAACGGTCGCACCCTTGAGGACTACTTCCCCAACAAGGTGCACCAGCAGGAAGTCAACGAGCCCTTCAAGGTGCTCGAGCTCGACAACCGCTACGACGTCATCGCCCGCATCGCGGGTGGCGGCGTCTCGGGTCAGGCCGGTGCCCTGCGCCTCGGTGTCGCCCGTGCGCTGAACGAGGCGGACGTGGACAACAACCGCGCCCCGCTGAAGAAGGCCGGCTTCCTCTCCCGCGACGACCGTGCGGTCGAGCGCAAGAAGGCCGGTCTCAAGAAGGCCCGTAAGGCTCCGCAGTACAGCAAGCGCTAATCCGCCTGCTCATCTGCTGTACACGTTCGCCCCGGAGGCACTCCCTGTGCCCCCGGGGCGTTCGTTTATTGGCACCCACAGGCGTATAACGGCATCAGACGTTCATAGGCCCGCCGTGCTTGGCACGGTTCTTTGTTGCCTTGCGTCGTTCTGGGTCATGCCTGTCATGACGTGTTTTGTTTTCGCAGTTCGGTTTCGGAGCATCTTCGGAGGACACCAGTGGGACGACTCTTCGGCACCGACGGCGTGCGCGGCGTTGCCAATGCGGACCTGACGGCTGAGCTCGCGCTCGGTCTGTCGGTCGCTGCGGCGCATGTGCTCGCCGAGACGGGCATCCTTGAGGGGCATCGGCCGACCGCGGTGGTGGGCCGTGACCCCCGCGCGTCCGGAGAGTTCCTGGAGGCCGCCGTGGTGGCCGGTCTGGCGAGCGCGGGCGTGGACGTCCTGCGCGTCGGTGTGCTGCCCACCCCCGCGGTGGCGTACCTCACCGGCGCGCTGGGCGCCGACCTCGGCGTGATGCTCTCCGCCAGTCACAACGCCATGCCGGACAACGGTGTCAAGTTCTTCGCCCGCGGTGGTCACAAGCTCGCCGACGCGCTGGAGGACCGGATCGAGACGCTCTACGAGCAGCACCGCACCGGTGAGCCGTGGGCGCGTCCGACCGGTGCCGGTGTGGGACGGGTCACGGATTACACCGAGGGCTTCGACCGGTACGTGGCCCACCTCGTCGCGGTCCTGCCGAACCGGCTCGACGGGCTGAAGGTCGTCCTCGACGAGGCGCACGGCGCGGCCGCCCGGGTCTCGCCCGAGGCATTCGCCCGGGCCGGCGCCGAGGTCGTCACCATCGGGGCCGATCCGAACGGCCTGAACATCAACGACGGCTGCGGCTCCACCCACCTGGAGCTGCTGAAGATCGCCGTCGTCGAGCACGGCGCCGACTTCGGTATCGCGCACGACGGCGACGCCGACCGCTGCCTCGCCGTGGACGCCTCGGGCGAGGAGGTCGACGGCGACCAGATCCTGGCCGTGCTGGCCCTCGCCATGCGCGAGGCCGGACAGCTGCGCAAGGACACCGTGGTCGGCACGGTCATGTCCAACCTCGGCTTCAAGATCGCCATGGAGCGGGAGGGCATTCACCTCGTCCAGACCGCCGTCGGTGACCGATACGTCCTGGAGTCGATGAAGGCGGAGGGCTACGCGCTGGGCGGCGAGCAGTCCGGCCATGTCATCGTCCTCGACCACGCCACGACCGGTGACGGCACACTGACGGGCCTGATGCTGGCGGCCCGGGTCGTCGCCACCGGCCGTACGCTCGCCGACCTGGCCGGTGTCATGCAGCGGCTCCCGCAGATCCTGGTCAATGTCCCGGACGTCGACAAGTCCCGGGTCGACACCTCCCCGGAGCTGGCCGCCGCGGTCGAGGAGGCCGAGCGCGAGCTGGGCGACACCGGGCGCGTACTGCTGCGCCAGTCGGGCACCGAGCCGCTGGTGCGGGTCATGGTCGAGGCGGCCGACATCGAGCAGGCACGGTCGGTGGCAGGGCGGCTGGCCGACGTGGTGAAGTCCGCCCTGGGGTGACCTTCGCCGTGCGAGGTTTCGCCGTACGAGGGTGAGGTGCCGCCCGGTGTTCCTCCTGGAGGGGCGCCGGGCGGCGTCGTGTGCGGCCGGTGCCGGGCGACAGCCGAAGGACGGTCGCCGGCTCCGGGCCGTCGCGTCAGGCAGCCCGGATCCGACGCCGGTGCATCGCCCACAGCGCCTTGAGGACCAGCAGGGTCAGCGTGCCCGCGAGCACGATCCCGCTGAGGTTCGCCGCCAGCTGGCCCACCGAACCCCACGTCTGGGAAAGGTCCTGGTAGCTGAAGGCCACCGCCGCATTGGCGGCCGCGGGCACCGTTGTCACCGAGATCGCGACGCCGATCAGCGCCCCCGACTTCGCAGAGGTGAGGGAGAGCGTCCCGCCGATACCCGCCAGGAACGCCACCACGAACGACATCCAGTCCGGCTGCCAGATGAACGCCGTATTGGGCCGCTTCGCCTCGATCATCGCCTCCGTGAACAGCCCGAGGCTGTTCATCATCCAGGCGAACCCGGCCGTCAGGACCATCGCTACGGCGAACCCGCCGACCAGCGCCCACAGCGACCGCCACACCAGCCGCGGGGCGCGCTGCACCAGCGCCGTGGAAATGCCGGCCAGTGGCCCGAACTCCGGGCCCACCGCCATGGCGCCCACGATCAGGATCGCGTTGTCCAGCATCACACCGCAGGCCGCGAGCATCGTGGCGATCGTGAGGAACGCCAGGTAGGTGACGCTGAGCGTCGACTCCTCGTGGGTCGCGTCCGCCAGCTCCTCCCACAGCACCGCGTCCGCGCCCTCGCCCGGCGCCTCCTCCTCGGCCCGGTCGGCATGCGCGGAGAGCGTCAGGTCCGTTTCCTCGACGCTGATCGAGCCGGACTCGTCGATGCCGAGCTCGCGCAGTGATGCGATCAGCTCGTCGCCCGCCTCGCGCGCCACGTCGCACGTCACGACATCGCCCGCGGGGTCGAGGGCGACACCGGGCATGACCACCAGATGCGTGGCGCCGACGGTGTGCTGCACGACGTGCACCACCTCGTCCGTGCGGCCGTGAGGGACGATCAGGCGCAGATGCAGCACGCGGACACTCCGGGGGAGGCTCGGGGGACTCAGAGTTTGCGCAGCGAGAGACGCTGGACCTTGTGGTCCGGGCCCTTGCGCAGCACCAGAGTGGCACGGCCGCGTGTGGGTGCCACATTTTCCAGCAGATTGGGCTTGTTGATGGTCCGCCACATGGTGCGGGCGTACTCCATGGCCTCCTCCTCGGAGACCTGGGTGTACTTGCGGAAGTACGAGAACGGGTTCTGGAAGGCCGTCTCGCGCAGCGTGCGGAAGCGGTTGAGGTACCAGGTCTCGATGTCCTCGGCGCGCGCGTCCACGTACACACTGAAGTCGAAGTAGTCGGCGAGCCCGACCCTGGTGCGGCCGTCCTTGCCGGGGAGCGCGGGCTGCAGCACGTTGAGGCCCTCGACGATCAGGATGTCGGGGCGGCGTACGGTGAGCCGCTCGCCCGGCACGATGTCGTAGATCAGGTGCGAGTAGACGGGCGCCGTCACCTCGTCCTTGCCGGCCTTGATGTCGGCGACGAAACGGGTCAGGGCGCGCCGGTCGTACGACTCGGGGAACCCCTTGCGCGACATCAACCCGCGCGCCCGGAGCTCCTTCATCGGCAGCAGGAACCCGTCCGTGGTGACGAGCTCCACCCGGGGGTGCTCGGGCCAGCGGGCGAGCAGCGCCTGGAGGATACGGGCACTGGTGGACTTGCCGACGGCGACGCTGCCGGCGACGCCGATGACGAACGGGGTGCCCCGCTGCTCGCCGTGGCCGTTGCCCGCGTCCCCGAGAAAGGTGTTCAGGGCGCCGCGCAGGCCGGAGGTGGCCTGGACGTAGAGGTTGAGGAGGCGGGAGAGTGGCAGGTAGACGTCCCGTACCTCGTCGAGGTCGATGACGTCCCCGAGCCCGCGCAGCTGCTCCACCTCGTCGGCGGTCAGCGGCAGAGGCGTCTTGTCGCGCAGGGCGCTCCACTCGGCGCGCGACAGGTCGACGTACGGCGTCGAAGCGTGCTCGGCGCGTCGGTGGGTGCTCCGTGGCGGCGAAGTGATCACGGTTTCATTGTTGCGGGAGTTTTGACGCAGTGGGGGGTGGGGTCGGTCACGTGGAAGGGCTGCGGGCCGGTGTCCGCACCCCGCGGCGGACACCGGCCCGTTTCGTACATCCTGTGGTCAGGACTGCCGGCCCTTGGCCTCGACGACGGCGGCCCTGATCCGCGGCTCGCCGGTTTCGGCCGGGCGCCCTCAGACCCCGACCTTCGCCGCCAGCTCCCGTCGGGCCCGGGCCGCGGCGCCGACCGGTACCGCGTCGGCAGCCAGGGCTGCCCTGACCAGCCGGACCGGGTGGCCGCTGACCGGAGGGTCGGCGGCCAGCGACTCCAGGATGAGGGGTTCCAGCAGGGGCCAGGCGCGGCTGACCCCACCGCCGACCACCACCGTGGTGATGTCCACGACGCCGGCCGTCATTACGATCGCCCGGGCGATTCCGGCACCGGCGGCCCGGTACACCGCGAGGGCGTCCTGGTCACCGCGGCCGGCGGCCTGTGCGACCTCGCGGGCGGTCAGCCGGCGGCCGGTGCGGTCCGCGTAACGGGCGCCGATGGAACGGCCGGAGGCCAGGGTCTCCAGATGGCCCCGGCCGCCGCACGAGCAGAGCAGATCACCGAAGCCGGGGATGTGCCCGATCTCGCCGGCCGCGCCGTGCGGCCCGGTGAACAGCGCGCCGCCGGTCCACAGCGCGCCACCGACCCCGGTGCCCAGGGTCATCCCGAGGACGTCCGACTCGCCGCGCACGGCGCCGCCGGACACCTCCCCGTAGAGGAAGGCGTTGACGTCGTTGTCCAGGAAGACCGGGACGCCCAGCGCCTCCTCGACGGCATCCGTCACCGCGAAGCCGGCCCAGCCGGTGAAAGAGTCACTGGCCACCAGGATGCGGCCGGTGGCGGAGTCCACCAGGCCGGCTGCGCCGACCCCGCCACCGGCGAGGCGGCCGGGGGTGCGCTCCAGCAGCGGGGCCAGCGCGCCCAGGGCCGCGCCGATCATGGCCTGGCCGCCGTCGGCCGCCGGGGTCGCCACCTCGGCGCGGTCCAGCACGGTCAGGTCCTCGTCGCAGAGCACCACCTGGGTGGTCGTGCCGCCGATGTCCACTCCGGCGAAGAGCGTACGGTCATGGGCGCTCATCCCTGGGCCTCCGTCCGGCCGGCCGCGAGGGTGGCCAGGCGTTCGGCTCTGCGGCCGCGCTGGATCACCGGGTCGGGCACCGGCACGGCGGCCAGCAGCCGGCGGGTGTAGTCGGTCTCCGGGTGCAGCAGGGTCGCGCCGGTGGCGCCCTGCTCCTCGACCCGGCCGGCCCGCATCACCACGACGCGCTGGGCGAAGTGCTGTACGACGGCCAGGTCGTGGGAGACGAAGAGACAGGCGAAGCCCAGCTCGTCCTGGAGCTCGGAGATCACTTCGAGCACCGCCTCCTGCACGCTCACGTCGAGCGCGCTGGTGGGCTCGTCGGCGACCAGCAGCCGGGGCTCCAGGACCAGGGCGCGGGCCAGGCTGACCCGCTGGCGCTGACCGCCGGACAGCTCACGTGGGGCGCGCCGGGCGAGTTCACGCGGCAGCCGGACCCGGTCGAGGACGGCGGCGACCTTGCTCTGGCGGTCCTTGGCGGAGAGCTCGCGGCGGTGCACCCTGAGCGGTTCGGCGATGCACTCGCCGACCGTCATCCGGGCGTCCAGCGAGGCCACCGGGTCCTGGAGGACCACACCGATACCGGCCCGCAGTGCCCGGCGGGCCCGGGACCGGGTGCCGGCCAGGTCGGTGCCGAACAGCGAGACGGTGCCGGAAGTCGGCGGGATCAGACCGAGCGCGACCCGGGAAGCCGTTGACTTGCCGGAGCCCGACTCGCCCACCAGGCCCAGGGTCTCCCCGGCGTGGACGGCGAGCGAGACCCCGTCCAGAGCCCGCACGGCGCCCTTGCCACGGCCGAACACCACGGAGATGTCGCGGAGTTCGACCACTGGCTGGGTGTCCGGGCGGGTGGTGGCGGCCGGCGCCGCCGGCCGGCCCGCCTCGGCGACCGACAGCCGGGGCACCGCGGCCAGCAGCCGCTTGGTGTAGTCGTGGGACGGGCGGAGCAGCACGTCCTCGACCGGCCCGGTCTCCACGATCTCGCCGTGGTACATCACGGCGACCCGGTCGGCGAAGTCCGCGACCACGCCCATGTTGTGGGTGACCAGCAGGACGCCGGTGCCGGTCTCGACGGCGAGCCGGCGCAGCAGGTCGAGGATCTCGGCCTGCACCGTGACGTCCAGCGCGGTGGTCGGCTCGTCGGCGATCAGCAGGGCGGGCTCGTTGGCGATGGCCATGGCGATGACCACCCGCTGGCGTTGTCCGCCGGAGAGCTGGAAGGGGTAGGCGGTGGCCCGCCTCTCCGGCTCGGGGATGCCGACCTTGCGGAGGAGTTCGACGGCCTCGGCTGCGGCGTCCTTGGCGGACACCTCTCGGTGGTTGCGGATCACCTCGGCGATCTGCTTGCCGATCCGGGTCAGCGGGTCCAGCGCGGTGGCCGGCTCCTGGAACACCATGGAGACGGTCCGGCCGCGCAGCGCCGCCAGGTCGGCCTCATGGGCACCGACCACCTGGGTGCCGGCGATGGTGGCGCAGCCGGTGGTACGGGCGTTGCCGGCCAGCAGGCCCATCGCGGCCAGCGCGATGGTGGATTTGCCGGAGCCCGACTCGCCGACCAGGGCGAGCGTCTCGCCGGGGCTGACGTGCAGGGAGACGTTCCGGACGGCCGGCACCTCGCCGGTCTCGGTGGTGAAGATGACGCCGAGGTCGTCGAGTTCGAGAATCGGCCCGGCCGACGGGGCGGCGGAGCCCTGGGTGGCGGTCATCCGCGTCCCCTCACGTCGAATGCGTCGCGGAGTCCGTCCCCGATCGCGTTGAACGCCCAGACCACCAGGATGATGGCCAGGCCCGGCGGCAGGATGAGCCACCAGTAGCCGGAGTAGGCGGCGGTGAGACCGGCCGAGAGCATGCCGCCCCAGTCGGTGGCGGGCGGCTGGACGCCCAGGCCCAGGTAGGAGACGTAGGCGACCAGCAGGATGGCGTCGGCGATCTGGAAGGTGGTCGCGACGATGACGGTCGAGACCGAGTTCGGCAGGATGTGCCGGGTGATCGCCCGGGTGTGCGTCCCGCCGATGGCCCGCAGCGTCAGGACGTAGTCGCGGTTCTTCAGGGTCAGCGTCTCGGCCCTGATCAGCCGGGACGGCACCAGCCAGGAGACGAAGCCCAGGATGACGATCAGCCCGGTCAGGCCCGGGGTGGTGATGGCCGAAACCACCAGCAGGATGAAGAGCGCCGGGATGGCGATCCCCGCGTCCACGATCCGCATCATGACCGCGTCGATCCAGCCGCCCGCATAGCCGGCGGCGGCGCCCCACAGGGTGCCGATGACGGTGGCCAGGATGCCCGCGGCGAGGCCGACGATCAGCGACACCTTGCCGCCGTACATCAGCCGGCCCAGCTCGTCGTGGCCGACCGCGTCGGTGCCGAGCCAGTGCGAACCGCTGGGGGCGAGGTTGACCTGCTGGAGCATCGTGTGGGTCTGGTCGGTGGAGTACACCAGCGGACCGACGAAGCAGAACAGGAAGAAGAAGACCACGACGCCGAGCCCGACCACGGCGAGCCGGTTGCGCAGGAAGCGCCGGACGGCGAGCCGGGAGCCGGAGACCGCAGCGGCGGCGGTGGCCGTGCCGGACGCCTGGCCCGGCTGGATGACGGCGCTCATGCCCGGCCTGCCTTCACTCGGGGGTCGATGATCCGCTGGACGATGTCGGCGAGCAGCGTGCCGACCACCGTGGCGATCGCGATGACCAGCACACAGCCCAGCAGCACCGGGTAGTCGGAGGACTGCGCGGCGGTCCAGAAGAGCAGGCCCATGCCGGGGTAGTTGAAGAGCTGCTCGACCACCAGGGCGCCGCCGAACAGCACCGGCACGTAGTAGCCGAGCATGGCGATCACCGGCGTCAGCGAGTTGCGGAACACATGCCGCCACAGGATGGCGCGGGAGCGGGAGCCGCCGGCCCGCGCCGTCCTGACGTAGTCCTCGGAGAGGTTCTCCAGGGTGGCCGCCCGCATGTAGCGGCTGAACACCGCGATCATCGAGGCGGCACCGGCGATCACCGGCAGCACCAGCGCCTGCGGGTCGGAGAGCACCTGGGCGAGCGTGTCCCCCTGCGGGGCCTGGGACGGGAACCACGGCAGCGCCTGACTGAACACCAGCACCAGGATCAGCCCGAGGAAGTACACGGGTGTGGAGTAGGCGATGAAGCTCAGCGTGGTGATGACGTAGTCGACGGGCTTGTTGCGCCGGACGGCCTGCCACATGCCCAGTGGGATGGCCAGCACGAGGCCGACGATCGCCGACAGGGCGGTGAGGACCAGGGTCTTGCCCAGCCGCTCGGTGATGAGCTGGGAGACCGGCTCATTGAGGGTGTACGAGGTGCCGAGGTCGCCGTGCAGCAGCTGGTTCAGGTAGTAGAAGTACTGCACGGGGAGTGGCTTGTCGAGGCCCTGCTCGTGGTTGAAGGACGTGATCTGCTGCGCCGTGGCCTGCGGGCCGAGGATCCCGCGAGCGGGACCCCCGGGCAGGGCGTGCAGCAGACCGAAGACCACGATCGTCACGATGACGATCACCACGACGGCTTGGAGGACCCGCCTGATCAGGTACGAGGAAGTACTCATGTGTTTTCCGGTCGCTTCGGCTCAGTGGAACGCGCGGTCACCGACCGGGCTCACTTGGTGGTCCACTTCCACATGGCCGGGTGGAAGTTGGCAAGCGAGTCCTGGGCGAAGCCGCCCAGGCCCTTCTTGACCACGGAGACCTGGTAGTCCGGCTCCGGCAGCCAGATGACCGGGAGGTCCTTGGCCAGGGCGGCGCTGTACTTCTGCACCGCCTCGTTGGAGGAGGAGGTGGTGGTCTGGGTGATCAGCTTGTCCACGGCGGGGTTGGAGTAGCTGCCGAAGTTGGAGCCGCCGCCGGTGGCGAAGAGGGAGTCACCGCTCGGGTAGGCCGGGAAGTACCAGCTGCCCGCGGTACCGAAGAACGACAGCTGCCACTTGCAGCCGGCCTGGTCGGCCGTGCACTGGCCGGCCTGCGAGAGGACCGAGTTGACCGGTGCGGTCTTGATGGTGAAGTCGATGCCGGTCTTGGCGAACGACGACTGCAGAGCGCTCATCATGTTGTCGGTCACGGTCGAACCGGACTGCGAGAGCACCTGCATCCGGAACTTGGTGCCCTTGTCCACGTCGGCGCCGCACTGGCTGTCGCCGGTGCCCGGGCTGGTGCACACCATGGTGCCGTTCTGCTCGGTCCAGCCGTGGCTGGTCAGCAGCTTCCTCGCCTTGGTGGTGGAGAACGGGTACGGGTTGTTCTTCTGCTCCGACGAGACGAAGGACGAATCCTGGCCCTGCGGGATCGGGCCGTAGGTGGGGACCGCGGTGCCGTTGAAGACGACCTTGGAGAGGGTGGTCTGGTCCACCGACATCTGGATCGCCTGGCGGGCGTAGAGCTGCTTGAAGACCGGGCCCATGGTGGGGTTGTTGAAGTTGTAGGGCATGTAGGTGATGGCCCAGCCGGACCACGGCTTCACCGTGTAGCCCTTGGAGGTGAAGGACGACTCCTGGCTGAGGTCGGTGGCGTTGATGTAGCCGTAGTCGACCGTGCCTGCCCGGAGAGCGTTCTTCTCGGCGTCCGTGGTGGTGAACGGAAGCAGGTTCACGTTCTTGATGTTGGCCTTGCCGCCGCCGTCGTACTTGGCGTTGGCGGTCAGCTCGACCTTGCCGGCCGTGGAGAACGACTTGATGGTGTACGGGCCGCTGACCGTCTTCCAGAGCGGGTCGGTGGCGTAGCCGGAGATCTTCTTGGCAACGTCGTTCAGGTACGTCCAGACCTTCTTGGCGCCCGCGGTGGTGCGGTCGAGGTCCGACACGGCGCCCGAGTCACTGGTCTTGCCCCAGACGTGCTGCGGCATCGGGCGGATCATGCTCAACTCGTTGGCGAGCATCCACTGCTGGTTGTACGCCCGGTCGAAAGTGATGGTGAAGTGCGTGTCGTCGACGATCTTCAGCGAGGTCCAGTTGTCAGGCGCCTTGCCCGGGCTGTAACTGGCCCAGTCGGCCTTGTTGGCCTTGACCAGGTTGAACCAGAACTCCACGTCGCGGGAGGTGATCTGCTTGCCGTCGCTCCAGTGCCGGTTGCCGAGCGTGATCGTGACGCTCTTGCTGTCCTTGGCGAAGTCGGCGGCGGTGGCCAGCGAGTTGTCCTTGTTCCAGCCGACGTTGCCGGTGGAGCCGTCGAACGCGATCAGCGGCTCCCAGACGGCCTGGGATATGGAGGAGTTGTTGGTGTTCAGGTGCGCGGCGGTGCCGACCGGGAGGATCCAGTTCGGCGTGAAGTTGGCCGGCAGCGCGTAGTTGATGGTGTCCGACGAGCCGGACGCGGACGAGGACGTGTTGCCGCCGGAACAACCGGTCAGCAGAGCGCCCGCGGTGACAGCGGCGCCCGCGACGAGGGCCCAGCGGCGGCTGTTCGCCGTGCGAGCAAGGAACATGACTCTCCTCAGAGTGAAAGGACCCGTATCTGTCCCGGGACCGGCACTGCGTTCACGACAGCTAACGACGGACGCGCCGAAGAAACAAACAAGAATTAGTAACAAGTAAGTTACTACCGCTCTGACAAAAGCCCGATCGCCCCGATCGCTCCTCTCCAATGGGTGCATTTGGGTGGATTGAAAGGGTTTCAGGGGCGGCCCACTTCCTTCGCGAAGCTGTTCCCCCGTGCCAGGCGCGGGCGTATTGTCTTCGCCACACACACCGTTGCGGAAGTTACTTCGTACATGACTGAAATAAGTGCATGGGACCGCAAGGCCACGAAAGGCACCCCGGCCCTCGCCACGCGGGTCCTGGAACTCGTCGCATCGGGCCAGGCCTCGTCACGCGCCGAACTCGCCGGACTGCTGGGGGCCGCCGCCTCCACCATCTCTCTCACCGTGGCCCATCTGGTGGAGCGCGGGCTGATCGCCGAGGAGGGCACCCAGTCCTCCACCGGCGGACGCCCCCGCAAAACGCTGAGGCTGGGAAGCAGCGACGAGTTCGCCGTCGCCGCCGACCTCGGCGGCCGGCACGCCCGGATCGGTGTGGTGCTGCCCGGCGGCGGTCTCACCGACGTCTCGACCGTCCCCTTCGTGATCGCCGACGGTCCCGAGGCGGCCCTGCCCCGGCTTGCCGAGACTCTGGAGGCGCTGGCCGAGCAGCACGGCCGCGGCCGGCTGCGCGGAGTCGGGCTCTCGCTGCCCGGGCCGGTGGACATCGCGTCGGGCTCGGTCGTCCTGCCGTCCCGGATGCCGGGCTGGAACCGTTTCCCGGTCACCGCCTGGCTGGAGGACCGCTTCGGCGTCCCGGCCGCCGTGGACAACGACGCCAACTGCATGGCGGTCGGCGAGCACACCGTACGGCCCGCCGGGCACCGGCAGACGATCATGGTGAAGATCGGCTCGGCGATCGGCGCCGGCGTCATTGCCGACGGACGTCTCTACCGGGGCGCCACCGGCGCCGCCGGTGACATCACCCACATCCGGATCGACGGCGGCGCCGACATCCCCTGTTCCTGCGGCAACACCGGCTGCCTGGAAACCGTGGCATCCGGCGCCGCCCTGGTCCGTATCCTGCGCGAGCGCGGGGCCGACGTCAGCAGCACCGAGGACGTGGCCCGACTGGCGATCGACGCGGACCCGGAGGCCACCCGCGCGGTCCGCAGGGCCGGCGACTACCTCGGCCAAGTGCTCGCCGCCAACGTCAACTTCTTCAACCCGAACGCCGTCTATCTCGGCGGCATCCTCTCCACCCTGGAGCCGTTCGTCGCCGCCGTGCGCAGCCAGCTCTACGAGAGCTGCCACCCGCTGGTCACCGAACACCTCACCATCGAGCGGGCCAGCCTGGGCGCCGATGCCGGACTGGTCGGCGCCGGGCAGTTCGCCCTGCAGCGCGCCCTGGCCCTCGCCCTGGGCGACGTCGTCGGCACCGACCAATTCCGTGCCCCGGCGCCCCGCCACGCCTGACACCCCATCCCCTACGAGGAGCCATGCCGCAATCCCGCACCGCCGCAGCCCGTCCGGTCATTGCCATCGCCGGGCTCGGCATCGAGTCGTCCACCTTCTCTCCCGCCCGCACCCAGGCCCCCGCGTTCCACCCCTCGCGCGGCGCCGAGGTGCTGGACCGCTACCCCTTCCTGACGCCCGGTGAGGAACTGCGCGAGGCGGCCGACTGGCACGGCGCCCTGGTCGGCAAGTCGCTGCCGGGCGGCACCGTCACCGCCGCTGCCTGGGCCGAGCTGACCGACGAGCTGATCGAGCGGCTCGCCGCGCTGCCCAAGCCGGACGGCCTCTGGTACGACATCCACGGCGCCATGACCGTGGAGGGCGTCGACGACGCCGAGGCGGTCCTGCTGGAGCGCATCCGCGCCACCGTCGGCCCCGACGTGATCATCTCCACCTCGATGGACCTGCACGGCAACGTCTCCCGCGAACTCGTCCACGGCAGCGATCTGATCACCTGTTACCGGATGGCCCCGCACGAGGACCACATGGAGACCAAGGAGCGGGCCGTCCGCAACCTGGTGAACCTGCTGGTCTCCGGCGCGCCCCGCCCGGTCAAGGCCTGGGTGCCGGTGCCGGTGCTGCTGGCCGGCGAGCAGACCTCCACCCGGATCGAGCCGGCCAGGAGCGTGTACGCGGCCGTGGACGAGGTCGAGGCCATGGACGGCGTGATCGACGCCGCGATTTGGGTCGGCTACGCCTGGGCCGACGAGCCGCGCAACCGCGCCGTGGTGGTGGTTACCGGCACCGACCGGGCTGCCGTGTCGGCCGGTTCCGAGCGCCTGGCCCAGGGCTTCTGGAAGGCCCGCGACGACTTCGACTTCGTTGCCCCGACCGGCACCTTCGACGGCATCCTGGACGAGGCCCTGGCCTCCGACCAGCGCCCGTACTTCATCAGCGACACCGGGGACAACCCGACCGCAGGCGGCGCCGGCGACGTGACCTGGGGCCTGACCCGGCTGCTGAGCCGCCCGGAGTTCCAGAAGGACGACGGCCCGACCGTCATCTATGCCTCGGTGCCCGGACCGGCTGCCGTCGAGACCGCCGTCGCCGCCGGCGTCGGCGCCACCGTCACGGTCACCGCCGGTGCCGAGGTGGACGACCGGCACGCGGGCCCCGTCACCCTGACCGGTGTGGTGCACGCCATTCGGCACGGCGACCGCGACGCCGAGACCGAGGTCGTCATCCGGGTCGGCAGCGTGTACGCGATCCTCACCAAGCTGCGCAAGCCCTACCACCACGAGCATGACTTCACCGACCTGGACCTCGACCCGCGCGGCGCCGACATCGTGATCGTGAAGATCGGCTACCTGGAGCCCGAGCTCTTCGACATGTCGGTCGGCTGGAAGATGGCGCTCACCCCCGGCGGTGTGGACCAGGACCTGGTACGCCTGGGCCACCATCGCATCCGCCGCCCGATGTTCCCCTTCGACCGCGAGATGGCCGACCCGGACTTGTCGGCCCGCATCATCCCCGCCTTCGACCAGCCGCTGACCGGGGACGACGAGTGACCGCACGCCCCGCCCTGGAGATCGCCGTCACGTCACCGGCCGGCGCCCGCGTCGCCCGGGAGAACGGTGCCGACCGCGTCGAGCTCTGCGCCGCCCTGGAGCTGGGCGGCCTGACCCCGTCGGCAGCCCTGGTGGAGGCGGTCGCCGCGGCGGGGCTGCCGGTACAGGTGCTGGTCAGGTGCCGGCCCGGCGACTTCGTCCATGACGCGGAGGAGATCGCGCTGATGGCCGCCGAGGTGCGGTCCGTCATCGCCTCCGGCGCCTCCGGTGTGGTGATCGGTGCGCTGACCGCTGACGGCGCCCTGGACACCGTGGCGGTCGCCCGGCTCGCCGAAGCGGCCCGCGCGTCGGGCCGCCCGGTGGACATCACCCTGCACCGCGCCATCGACCAGTCCGCCGACCCGGTGGCCATCGCCGCACTGCTGCCCTCGCTCGGCCTCACCCGGGTCCTCACCTCGGGCGGCGCCCCCGCCGCGGCCGAGGGGCTGGAGACGATCGCCGCGATGGCCGCCGCCGCCCCCGGGGTGCAGGTGATGGCCGGCGGCGGGGTGCGCCCCGCCGACATCCCGGCCCTGACCTCCGCCGGAGCCGCCGCCGTCCACCTCTCCGCCAAGACCAGGGCGCTGCCCCGGCGTGGCGGCGGCTGGGTACCGCTAGGCGCCGGGGGTGCGTCGGCCGAGCAGGACACCCACTTCGTCACCGATCCCGACGTGGTGGCCGAGGCACGGCAGGCGGTGGGGGCGCAGGACTGGTGTCCTGCGCCGGGTTCGGGGCCCACGGCCTGACGGTTTCCCCCGCGATAGGGAGTGGGCTCCCGACGCCCTGCGAGTCCTCCCCCTAGGGCCTGTTCTGAGTTCCCCGCCTGCGCCCCGGCGCCCGGCACGCACGCTCGCCGCACGGCGCCGCAGGACAGGTGGCTCCGCCACATGACCTGCGACACCGCACGCCGATCGCACGCACCGACCACC
>NZ_JBEZKL010000008.1:85000-113727 GCF_040704695.1 Streptomyces sp. NPDC048411 | reverse complement strand
CTTCGCGTCGCCCTCGGTGAGGGTCCTGGGGTCGAAGTCGGCCACCAGCGGGTCGCCGGGGTCCATGGGCACGCCCTCGTAGTGCCGGCCGACGGGAGCGTATCGGGGCGAGCCCGACAACGCAGCGAGCGTGCGGGCCAGGCGGCGTCTGGCAGGCGGGACTTTCGAAACACGCCCTGGTACGGGGCGGCCCGGTTTCCGTCTTCTCCTCAATCCGCGGACGGGCTCGCCGCGCAGCTCCGGCGCCAGGTACCCAGGTCGTACTTCTTGCGGAGCGAACTCAGACGCAGCCTCGTCGACTGCGGGCAGAACCGTGCCACCGGCACCTCGTACTCCACATGGAACACCGCCTTGTCCGCCTCGATGAACGGGGTGAGGCCCGCGCACTCGTCGTACTGGGCGCACTGTTCGTTGACCGCGAAGTCGAAGTCCGGTTCCAGCTGCGGGATCTGGTCCAGGTCGTTCTTCAGCCCGACCGCGAGTCCGTGGCGGTGGGCGATGCGGGCGACGAGGCGGTTGTAGCGCAGCTGATCGGCGCCGGTCAGGGGGAAGCCCGTGCGGTTGCGGTAGCCGTCCATGTTGTCGGGCTCGACCGCGTCGAAGCCCTTCTTCGCGCACATCTCGATCCGGGACTCCATCAGCGGCCCGAGCAGATCCGTGCGGCGGATGTCGAGCCAGCGCTCGCCCGGCCAGCCGTTGCCCTTCCCGAGGACCGAGGCGGGGAACTTCCCGGCGTCCGGGCGGAAGTCCTCCCAGGCGCCGGTGGACACGTAACAGATGACCTTGCGGCCACGGCGGTGCAGATCAGCGACCGCCTGCGCATCGTGCTCGAAGCCGTCGATGTCGTACACCGGGACGTCCACGGTGGGGTCGAGGCGGCCGGAGAGCTGCCACTGCCAGTCGGTGCCCGGCTTCGGCTGCCAGCGCCCCGCGGAGGTGGTTCGAGGCGCCGAGGTACAGCCGGCCAGCACCGCCGACAGGATCAGTACGACGACCGGCGCCGCCGACTTCGGTCTCGTCCTGCGTGCAGCCCGCTGGGCGCGCATCGCTCTCCCCCACTCGCTCCGACACCTCCGACCGACCCTACTTCCCGGGCCAGTTGCGCCGTCGCGGCCCGGTCGGGAGCCGGAGCCCTGCCGCCGGAACGGGCCGCAGACGGCCCGCCGCCGTGATCCCGCAGCAAAGGCGCGCGTAGGCTCATTCCCGGCACATTGCGGCGGCGTCTACGATGCGCCGGGCACGGTCGGCCCACCCCTCGACCGACAACGAACTCAACGGAAGCGAGATTTCACCACCGTGACTGCTCTCACTCTCAGCACTGCCGGTGCGGCGACGCTGCGCGCCGACGCACTTGTCGTCGGCGTCGCCAAGGGAGCCAAGGGCCCGGTCGTCGCACCGGGCGCCGAGGCCGTGGACAAGGCGTTCGGCGGAAAGCTCGCCACCGTCCTGGAGACCCTGGGCGCCTCCGGTGCCGAGGGCGAAGTGACCAAGCTCCCCGCACCGGACGGCCTCAAGGCCCCGGTCGTCATCGCGGTCGGACTCGGTCCGGTCCCGGAGAAGGACGCGGAGTTCGACGGCGAGGCACTGCGCCGGGCCGCCGGTTCCGCCGCGCGTGCGCTGACCGGTTCCAAGAAGGCCGGCTTCGCGCTGCCGATCACGTCCGTCGAGGACGCCGAGGCCGTCGCCGAGGGCGCACTGCTCGGCGCGTACGCCTTCACCGCGTACCAGGGCGGCGAGAACAAGCTCGCGCCGAAGGACAAGAAGAACGGCAACGGCGCCAAGCTGCCGCTCGCCGAGGTCGCCCTGCTCGGCACCAAGCCGCGCGACAAGGCGTTCAAGGCGGCCGCAGAGCGTGCCACCGCGGTCGTCGAGGAGATCAACCGCGCCCGCGACCTGATCAACACCCCGCCGAACGACCTGTACCCCGAGTCCTTCGCCGCCGTGGCCACGGCCGCCGGCAAGGAGCACGGCATCAAGGTGCAGGTCTTCGACGAGAAGGCGCTCGTCAAGGGCGGCTTCGGCGGTCTGCTGGGCGTCGGCCAGGGCTCGACCCACGGCCCCCGCCTGGTGAAGCTCGCCTACACGCACCCGAAGGCGGAGAAGACCCTGGCCCTGGTCGGCAAGGGCATCACCTACGACTCGGGTGGCATCTCGCTGAAGCCGGCCGGTCACAACGAGACGATGAAGTGCGACATGAGCGGCGCCGCCGCCGTGTTCGCGGCCGTCGTCGCGGCCGCCCGTCTCGGCCTGCAGGTCAACGTCACCGGCTGGCTGGCGCTCGCCGAGAACATGCCGTCCGGCAACGCCACCCGCCCGGGTGACGTGCTGCGCATGTACAGCGGCAAGACCGTCGAGGTGCTGAACACGGACGCCGAGGGCCGGCTCGTCCTCGCCGACGCGCTGACCCGCGCCTGTGAGGAGAACCCGGACGCGATCGTCGACGTGGCGACCCTGACCGGAGCGATGGTCCTGGCCCTGGGCCACCGCACCTTCGGCATCATGGCGAACGACGACGCCTTCCGTACGTCCATCCACGAGATCGCCGAGGAGGTCGGCGAGGCCTCCTGGCCGATGCCGCTCCCCGCCGACCTGCGCAAGGGCATGGACTCCCCGACCGCAGACATCGCCAACATGGGTGAGCGGATGGGCGGCGGCCTGGTGGCCGGTCTGTTCCTGCAGGAGTTCGTGGGCGAGGGCATCACCTGGGCGCACCTGGACATCGCGGGTCCGGCCTTCCACGAGGGCGCGCCGTACGGCTACACGCCGAAGGGCGGCACCGGTTCCGCGGTCCGCACGCTGGTGAAGCTGGCAGAGCGCACCGCCGCCGGGGACCTCGGCTAGAGGATGCTCCGTGCGTACGGCCCCGGGCATACGTCCGGGGCCGTACGTGTTCACCCGTCGGCATCGACAGCACCGTGCGCACAGGTTTCGCTCTCAACGAAATCCGCACTCCCACCCGTCTCCCACCCTCACCCTTCCACCGTGGTGCTTCGCGCCGCTCCTACCAATCTCTACGCAGCAGTAACCATCCGGAACGGGTGATCATCCGTCCCGGACCCGGGCCCCGCGTCCCGCCCACCGTCAACAAGTGCGAAGATGGGTTCTCGGCAGGACAGGGCCCCCACCACAGGGCCGAATAACAAAAGCGGCCGAACACCAGCCGACCGGCCGGTCATCCCCCAGCGACGGGGCCCGGCGTACGGCGCACATGCATGGAGGACGTGACGTGGCGAACGACGCCAGCACCGTTTTCGACCTAGTGATCCTCGGCGGTGGTAGCGGCGGTTACGCCGCGGCCCTGCGCGGAGCGCAGCTGGGCCTGGACGTCGCTCTGATCGAGAAGGGCAAGGTCGGCGGCACCTGCCTGCACAACGGCTGCATCCCCACGAAGGCGCTGCTGCACGCCGGCGAGGTCGCCGACCAGGCACGCGAGGCCGACCAGTTCGGCGTCAAGGCCACCTTCGAGGGCATCGACATCGAGGCCGTCCACAAGTACAAGGACGACGTGATCTCGGGCCTGTACAAGGGCCTGCAGGGTCTCATCGCCTCGCGCAAGGTCACCTACATCGAGGGTGAGGGACGGCTCTCCTCCCCCACCTCGGTGGACGTGAACGGCCAGCGCATCCAGGGCCGCCACGTGCTCCTGGCGACCGGCTCCGTGCCGAAGTCGCTGCCGGGCCTGGAGATCGACGGCAACCGGATCATCTCCTCGGACCACGCGCTGAAGCTGGACCGCGTCCCGAAGTCCGCGATCGTCCTGGGCGGCGGCGTCATCGGCGTCGAGTTCGCCTCGGCGTGGACGTCCTTCGGTACCGACGTCACGATCATCGAGGGCCTGAAGCACCTCGTTCCGGTCGAGGACGAGAACAGCTCGAAGCTTCTTGAGCGCGCTTTCCGCAAGCGCGGCATCAAGTTCAACCTCGGTACGTTCTTCCAGAGCGCCGAGTACACGCAGGACGGTGTCCGCGTGACCCTCGCCGACGGCAAGACGTTCGAGGCGGAGGTGCTGCTGGTCGCGATCGGCCGCGGCCCGGTCTCGCAGGGTCTGGGCTACGAGGAGGCCGGCGTCGCGATGGACCGCGGCTACGTCCTCGTCGACGAGTACATGCAGACCAACGTTCCGACCATCTCGGCCGTGGGCGACCTGGCCCCGACGCTGCAGCTCGCGCACGTCGGCTTCGCCGAGGGCATCCTGGTGGCGGAGCGGCTGGCCGGTCTGAAGACCGTCCCGATCGACTACGACGGTGTCCCCCGGGTGACCTACTGCCACCCCGAGGTCGCTTCCGTGGGCATCACCGAGGCCAAGGCCAAGGAGCTCTACGGCGCGGACAAGGTCGTCGCTCTGAAGTACAACCTTGCCGGCAACGGCAAGAGCAAGATCCTCAAGACCGCGGGCGAGATCAAGCTCGTCCAGGTCAAGGACGGTGCCGTGGTCGGCGTCCACATGGTCGGTGACCGTATGGGCGAGCAGGTCGGCGAAGCCCAGCTGATCTACAACTGGGAGGCACTGCCGGCCGAGGTCGCGCAGCTCATCCACGCCCACCCGACGCAGAGTGAAGCGCTCGGCGAGGCCCACCTGGCCCTGGCCGGCAAGCCCCTCCACTCCCACGACTGATCCAGTCCCGGGCGCGACGACCGACCCACTTCCGCACTTTCGTAAGGAGCAACTGAAACCATGTCGGTTTCCGTAACCCTTCCGGCGCTCGGTGAGAGCGTCACCGAGGGCACTGTCACCCGCTGGCTGAAGGCCGAGGGCGAGCGCGTCGAGGCCGACGAGCCGCTGCTCGAGGTCTCGACCGACAAGGTCGACACCGAGATCCCGGCGCCCGCCGCCGGCATCCTCGCGTCCATCAAGGTCGCCGAGGACGAGACCGTCGAGGTCGGCGCCGAGCTGGCCGTCATCGACGACGGCACGGGTGCGGCCGTCCCGGCCGCGGCTCCGGCCGCCGAGCCCGTGGCCGCTCCGGCGCCGGTCGCGGCGGCCCCCGCCGCCCCGGCCCCCGTGGCTGCGGCCCCCGTGGCTGCGGCCCCCGTGGCTGCGGCTCCGGCCGCTGCCGCGACCGGTACGGACGTCACCCTCCCGGCGCTCGGCGAGAGCGTCACCGAGGGCACCGTCACCCGCTGGCTGAAGGAGGTCGGCGAGGAGGTCACGGAGGACGAGCCGCTGCTCGAGGTCTCCACGGACAAGGTCGACACCGAGATCCCCGCCCCGGTTTCCGGTGTGCTGCTGGAGATCGTGGTCGCCGAGGACGAGACCGCCGAGGTCGGCGCGAAGCTCGCCGTCATCGGTGCCGCGGGTGCCGCCCCGGTGGCTGCCCCGGCTCCGGCCGCTCCGGCCCCCGTGGCCGCTCCGGCTCCGGCTGCTCCGGCTCCGGTCGCCGCAGCCCCCGCCCCGGTGGCCGCTCCGGCCCCGGCGGCGACCGCCGCTCCGGCGCCCGTGGCCGCCCCGGCCCCGGCTCCGGTCGCTGCGCCGGCTCCGGTCACCCCGGTGACTCCGGCTCCGGCCGCCGTCGACGACGGCGCGTACGTCACGCCGCTGGTCCGCAAGCTCGCCGCCGAGAACGGTGTCGACCTTGGTGCGGTCAAGGGCACTGGCGTCGGTGGCCGTATCCGCAAGCAGGACGTCGTCGCCGCCGCGGAGGCCGCCAAGGCCGCCGCTGCCGCTCCGGCCCCCGTCGCGGCCGCCCCGGCAGCCGCGAAGGCGCCGAAGCTGGAGGCGTCCCCGCTGCGCGGTCAGACGGTCAAGATGACCCGCATGCGCAAGGTCATCGGCGACAACATGATGAAGGCGCTGCACTCGCAGGCCCAGCTGACCTCGGTCGTCGAGGTCGACATCACGAAGCTGATGAAGCTGCGCAACCAGGCGAAGGCCGCCTTTGCCGCCCGTGAGGGCGTCAAGCTGTCCCCGATGCCGTTCTTCGTGAAGGCGGCGGCCCAGGCGCTGAAGGCCCACCCGGTCATCAACGCCCGGATCAACGAGGACGAGGGCACCATCACGTACTTCGACTCGGAGAACATCGGCATCGCCGTGGACGCCGAGAAGGGTCTGATGACGCCGGTCATCAAGGGTGCGGGCGACCTGAACATCGCCGGTATCTCGAAGAAGACCGCCGAGCTGGCCGGCAAGGCCCGCGGCGGCGGCCTGACCCCGGACGACATGTCCGGTGCCACCTTCACCATCAGCAACACCGGCTCGCGCGGTGCGCTGTTCGACACCGTGATCGTGCCGCCGAACCAGGCCGCCATCCTGGGCATCGGTGCCACCGTCAAGCGTCCGGCGGTCATCGAGACCGCCGAGGGCACCGTCATCGGTGTCCGCGACATGACGTACCTCTCGCTCTCCTACGACCACCGTCTGGTGGACGGCGCGGACGCCGCCCGTTACCTGACTGCGGTCAAGGCGATCCTGGAGGCCGGCGAGTTCGAGGTCGAGCTCGGCCTCTGAGCACCACGGTTGTAACCAGCCTCACCAGCGGCGCCCCCGTCCGGAACCCTTCCGGGCGGGGGCGCCGCCGTATTGTCTAAGAGCTGTGCCGTCATCCCTGGTGGATCAGCGCACGGCGTCGGCTACGGTGCATCGCAAGGCGGAGGAGCGCCCTCATACTGGGCGTATTCGGGTGTTCCGACAACGCGGTGAGGTGCCGTAGCTGTCGCCGTGCGCCCGCCAGGGATGACGGGACAGCCTTTAGACACCACCGGTTGCCTCGCCCGCACCGGTCGGATCGGCAGCACCGGTTTCCCCGAAGGAGCCCTCATGACCCCGCCCGTCGTCCACTCGCTGCGCGAACAGATCCGCGAGCACATCGTGGACGGGATCGTCAGCGGGCGCTGGAAGCCGGGCGAGCGGATCGTGGAGCGCCGGATCGCCACCGAGCTGGAGGTCAGCCAGACGCCCGTGCGCGAGGCGCTGCGGGAGCTGGAGACCCTCCGGCTGATCGAGTCGGCGCCCAACAAGGGCGTACGGGTCCGGAATCTGACAGCCGCCGACCTGGAGGAGTCCTACCCGGTACGGGCCGGTCTGGAGCAGATCGCGGCGGAGCTGGCGGCTCCGGCGCTCGGCGAGGACTGCTCGCGGCTGTCGCCGCATGTGGCGGCGCTGTACGAGGCCGACCGGCTGGCCGACGGCGAGGCGCAGGTGCGGCACACGGTGGCGTTCCACCGGGAGTTGGTGAAGGCCGCCGGGAACGCCGTACTGCTGCACACCTGGGAGGGTCTGGGCATCGAGGTGTTCACGGCGCTCTCGATCCGGTGGCTGGGGACGGTGCAGAAGTCGTACGCGGAGGAGCACGAGGCGCTCATCGACGCGTTCCTGCGCAAGGACCCAGACATCGGTGCGCTGGTGAAGGCGCATGTCCTGGGGTGCGCCCCGCGCGCCTGACGCAGATGCGTGGTCCGGGCGCTCAGCCGTACAGATGAGCGCCCGGATTCTTCCCATTTCTGACGTCACTCCGTGCCGTGAAACAGGGCACCGGATGCCAATTTCTTCATATCGAGAAGTTTTGCCATTCATCCTTTGATCGATCATCGATCAGCGTTTTACAGTTCACTCCGCGGGCCCACCGGCCCCATCGCCCTGTCCTGCCAGTCAGGGCCTTTCTCCACCCCCCTCCTCTCCGGAAGGCGGCGATCATGACCGACCCCGTAGGAAAGCTTCCGAGCGAGCTCGACCAGCTCCCGGACCGTGACCCGGAGGAGACCGCCGAATGGGCGGCCTCCCTCGATGCCGTCACCAAGGCCGCGGGCCCGCACCGCGCCGCGTACCTGATGCGCCGCTCGCTGCAGCACGCCGAGGGCGCCGGTCTCGCGCTGCCCAAGCTACTGGAGACCGATTACGTCAACTCCATCCCGACCGCCGCCGAGCCCGCGTTCGACGGCGACCTGGAGATGGAGTCCCGGATCACCGCCTGGAACCGCTGGAACGCGGCCGCGATGGTCACCCGTGGCTCCCGGCTCGGCGTGGGCGGCCACATCGCCACCTTCGCCTCGGCAGCCTGGCTGTACGAGACGGGCTTCAACCACTTCTTCCGCGGCAAGGAGGGGGACGGCTCCGGCGACCAGCTCTACATCCAGGGCCACGCCTCCCCCGGCATCTACGCCCGCGCCTTCCTCGACGGCCGGCTCAGCGAGCAGCAGCTCGACAACTTCCGCCAGGAGTCGGGCGGCGACGGTCTGCCGTCCTACCCGCACCCGCGGCGGCTGCCCTGGCTGTGGGAGTTCCCCACCGTGTCGATGGGCCTCGGCCCGCTCTCGGCCATCTACCAGGCGCGCTTCAACCGCTATCTGGCCAACCGCAACATCAAGGACACGTCGAACTCGCACGTCTGGGCCTTCCTGGGCGACGGCGAGATGGACGAGCCCGAGTCGACCGCCGCCCTCGCCCTCGCGGCGCGTGAGCGGCTCGACAACCTGACCTTCGTCATCAACTGCAACCTGCAGCGCCTCGACGGTCCGGTCCGCGCCAACTTCCGCGTGGTCCAGGAGCTCGAGGGCGCGTTCCGCGGGGCCGGCTGGAACGTCATCAAGACGCTCTGGGGCAACGCCTGGGACGAGCTGTTCCAGCTGGACACCACCGGTGCGCTGGTCCGCCGGCTCCGGGAGGTCCCGGACGCCCAGTTCCAGACGTACGCCACCCGCGACGTCGCGTACATCCGCGAGCACTTCTTCGGCGCCGAGCCGGCGCTCGCCGAGCTGGCGAAGCTGCTCACCGACGCGAAGATCGCCGAGTGCTTCTACACCTCCCGCGGCGGCCACGAGGCCCGCAAGGTGTACGCGGCGTACAAGGCGGCCGTCGAGCACAAGGGCGCGCCGACCGTGATCCTGGCCCAGACGGTGAAGGGCTACACGCTCGGCAAGGGCTTCGAGTCCAAGAACGCCAACCACCAGATGAAGAAGCTGTCGATCGACGAGTTCAAGGGCATGCGCGAGCTGCTCGGACTCCCGATCCCGGACAGTGCCTTCGACGACGGCCTGGTGCCCTACGGCCACCCGGGCGCCGACTCCCCCGAGGTGCGCTACCTCCAGGAGCGCCGCGCCGCCCTCGGCGGCCCTGCCCCGGCCCGCCGGGTGCACGCGGTGGCGCTGCCGGAGCCGGAGGAGCGGGCGTTCGCCGCGCTGAAGAAGGGGTCCGGCAAGCAGGAGATGGCCACCACGATGGCCTTCGTGCGCCTGGCCAAGGACCTGATGCGGGACAAGGAGACCGGCAAGCGCTGGGTACCGATCGTCCCGGACGAGGCCCGTACCTTCGGTATGGAGTCGCTGTTCCCGTCGGCCGGTATCTACTCGCCGCTGGGCCAGACGTACGACCCGGTCGACCGCGACCAGCTGATGTACTACAAGGAGGCCAAGGACGGCCAGATCCTCAACGAGGGGATCACCGAGGCCGGGGCCATGGCCGACTTCATCGCCGCGTCGACGTCGTACGCGACGCACGGCGAGACGATGATCCCCTTCTACATCTTCTACTCGATGTTCGGCTGGCAGCGGACCGGCGACCAGATGTGGCAGCTCGCCGACCAGCTCGGCAAGGGCTTCATCGTCGGCGCCACCGCGGGCCGGACCACCCTGACCGGCGAGGGGCTCCAGCACGCGGACGGCCACTCGCACCTGATCGCGGCCACGAACCCGGCGTCGCTCAACTACGACCCGGCGTTCGCGTACGAGATCGCGGTCATCGTCAAGGACGGCCTGCGGAGGATGTACGGCCCCGAGGCCGAGAACGTCTTCTACTACCTGACGGTCTACAACGAGCCGAAGCCGCAGCCCGCGATGCCGGAAGGCGTCGAGGAGGGCATCGTCAAGGGCCTCTACCGCTTCAAGGAGGGCACGCCCGCCACGGCGGACGCGCCGCGCCTGCAGCTGCTGGCCTCCGGCACGGCGATCCACTGGGCCCTGGAGGCGCAGGAACTGCTCGCCGCGGACTGGGGTGTCACGGCCGACGTCTGGTCCGCCACGTCCTGGGGTGAGCTGCGCCGCGAGGCGCTGGAGTGCGACGAGGCGCTGCTCCATGGCGAGCAGCGGGTCCCGTACGTCACCCAGGCGCTGGAAGGCGCACCGGGCCCGGTCCTCGCGGTCAGCGACTGGATGCGACAGGTGCCGGACCAGATCAGCCAGTGGGTGGAGCAGGACTGGTCCTCGCTCGGCACGGACGGCTTCGGTCTGTCCGACACGCGTGACGCGGCCCGCCGCCACTTCGGGGTCGACGCGCAGTCGATCACGGTCGCGGCGCTGGCCCAGCTGGCGCGGCGCGGCGAGGTGACCGCGTCCGCGGTCAAGGAGGCCCGGGAGAAGTACGGGCTGTGAGGTGAGGGCAGCCGGGTACGCCCGGCTGCCGTGCCGCCCTCCGTCTCAGGGCGGGCTCGGTCTTCGAGCCTGTCCGGAGCCGGAGGGCGTTTTCGCTCCGGGACAGCCCTTGAGGGAGGCCGTGAGCCCGGCGTTGGCGGGCACGGCAGACTTGCCCCCATGCGTGCTGCCCGGCTCATCAAGATGGTGCTGCTCCTCCAGTCCCGGTCCGTCATGACCGCCGCCGAGCTCGCCCGGGAGCTGGAGGTGTCCGAACGGACCGTCACCCGCGACGCCCAGGCACTCTCCGAGGCGGGGGTTCCCGTGTACGCGGACCGGGGCCGGGCCGGCGGGTACCGGCTCGTCGGCGGGTACCGGACCGGGCTCACCGGGCTGGCCCGTAGCGAGGCCGAGGCGCTCTTCCTCTCCGGGCTGCCGTCCGCGCTGCGCGAGATGGGGCTCCAGGACGCCGCGTCCGCGGCCCGGCTCAAGGTGTCCGCCGCGCTGCTGCCCTCGCTGCGGGACGCCTCCGACACCGCCGCCCGGCGCTTCCATCTGGATGCACCCGGCTGGTATCAGGAGCCCGTCACGCCCGAGTTGCTGCCCGCCGTCGCGGAGGCCGTCTGGGACGACCGGATGGTCAGCGCCCGCTACCGGCGCGGCGGTGCGGGCGGCGAGGTCGAGCGGGAGCTGGCACCGTACGGACTCGTTCTCAAGGCCGGGGTCTGGTACGTGTGTGCCCGCGCCGGAACGGATTTCCGGGTGTACCGGATCGACCGCTTCACCGCCGTGGCCGTGTCGGACGAACGGTTCGTACGCGACGACGACTTCGATCTGGCGGGCTTCTGGGACGAGCAGGCCGCGCGGTTCGCCCGCTCGATCCTGCGGACCGAGGTGACGGTACGGGTGTCGGAGGCGGGGGTAGGCCGACTGCCGCACACCATGGACCGTTCGGCGGTCCAGGACGCACTGGACGCGGCCGGGCCACCCGGTACCGACGGGTGGCGCATCGTCACCCTGCCCGTGGAGTCCCTGGAGGTCGCGTACGAGCAGCTGCTGTCCCTGGGGCCGGAGTTGGAGGTCCTCGAACCGCCCGCGTTGCGGAACCGTTTCGCCGCTGCCGCCGAACGGCTGAGCGGCCTCTATCGCTGAAGGCCTCTTTTCGGTGTCTCCGCGTGCATCGCCTGCCACCAAGGCCGATGCTTGACCAGTGATGGACGAAACGGAGTTCTGGGAGATCATCGACAGCACCCGCGAGGCCGCCGGGGGTGACCCCGAGGACCATGCCGACCTGCTCGTCGACCGGCTGGTGCAGCTCGATCCGGAATCCGTGCTGGACTTCGCCCGGCACTTCGAGGCCCGCTACAACCGCGCGTACCACTGGGACCTGTGGGGCGCCGCCGCCGTGCTGCTCGGCGGCGCGAGCGACGACGCCTTCGACTTCTTCCGGTGCTGGCTGATCGGCCAAGGGCGGGAGGTCTTCGAGGGGGCGGTGCACGATCCGGACAGCCTCGCCGAACTGCTCGACGATTTCGACGAGGAGATCGACGGGGACGCCGAGGATCTCGGCTATGCGGCCGACGAGGCGTACGAACAGCTCACCGGCGTCGTCACGCCGGACCTCGGCCTTCCACCGCAGGCCGCCGAGCCGCAGGGCACCCCCGTCCGCTTCGAGGACGACGCGGCGCTGGCCGCACGCTTTCCCCTGCTCTGGGGGCGGTTCGGCTCCGGCTGAGCCGCCCCGCCCCCGCTGTGGGCACCCGGGTTCAGAAGTGGGTGCCGCCGTCGACGCGGATCTCCGTACCCGTGATGAACGCACCGTCCTCGGAGCCGAGCATCGCGACAACGCCCGCCACCGTGTCGGGGCTGGCGAAGCCCTCACCCAGCGCCGGGGCCAGCTTCGTGAAGAGCGACATGTCCGCGTCGGCCGGCAGCCCGGGGCCGTTGCCGCTGGTCATGTCGGAGGAGATCGACCCGGGCGCGACGGCGACGACGCGCAGACCCTGCTTGCTGTACTCGCTCGCCAGCGCGTGCGTCATCGACTGGATGCCGCCCTTGCTCGCCGCGTACGCCGACATATAGGGGTGCGCGAAGCTCGCCGAGGTCGACGAGAAGTTCACGACGACCGGCTTGTCGCCCGCCAGCAGCGCCGGTATCGCCTCACGGATCATCAGGAACGTGCCGGTGAGGTTGAGCGCGAGGATCGTTGTGGCACGTTTTGTCAGGATGGCATTCTGCGCACTCCGCTCCGGTACGAAGGAGTCCTGACCCGGGTAATCTGCGGGGAATGAACCACCAGCAGCCGTCCCTCACCGAGCGCCGCAAGGCCGCGACCCAGCTGGACATTGCGCGCGCGGCCGCCGCACTCTTCGCCGAGCGCGGGCCGGACGGCACCACGGCGGAGGACATCGCCCACCGGGCAGGCGTCGCGCTGCGCACCTTCTACCGCTACTTCCGCTCCAAGCAGGACGCGGTGGGGCCGCTGCTCTCCGGCGGCGCCGAGCGCTGGCGCGCCCTGCTCGGCGCGGCCGGTCCGGGGATCCCGCTGGCCGAGGCGCTGGAGGGTGCGGTCACGGACGCGCTCAGCCCGCGCGACGAGCACGCCACGGAGCAGCTCGGCTGGACGCGCGGCCTGCTGCGGGCGGCACAGGACGATCCGGCGCTGCGCGCCGTCTGGTACCGGGTCAATCAGGATTCGGAGGAGCGGCTGCTGCCGGTGCTGGCACGGCTGGCCGGTGAGGACGCGGACCCGCTGGAGGTCCGGCTGGCCGCTGCGGCCGCCACGGCCGCGGTACGGGTGGCGCTGGAGGCCTGGGCGGTCACGGACGCGCCGACGGCCGGGGCCGGCTCCCCCGCCGTCCTCGCGGTGCGCTGCCTGCATGAACTCATGGGCGGCATGCGGCTGTTCAAGGGGTAAGGCGGTAACGGTCTCCCCCACTCCCTGTCGTGGGGGAGACCGTAAAACGTCACGGGGCGAGCGAACGGCCCATCATCACGTCGTCGACGTAGCGCCCGCCCAGGAAGAACTCGCCGGGCAGCACCCCCTCGACGACGAACCCCTCCGATGCGTACAGCGCCCGGGCGGGCGCGTTGTGCCCGAGCACCCGCAGCGTCATCCGGTTCGCCCCCTCCTTGCGGGCCAGCGCCAACGCGGCCCGCAGCAGACCTCTGGCGACACCGCTGCCGCGCGCCCAGTCGGCCACGGCGAGGCCCTGTATCTGGCGCACATGCGTGTTGCAGGCGAGCGGGGTCGGCGCGACGACCCGGATGTAGCCGGCGATGCGCATGTCGCCCGCCGGGTCCTCCGCCTCGGCCACGAGCAGGTGCTCGGGCCGGTGGCCGTCGTCGAAGAACGGTTCGTACGGCGGGTTCGCACGCGGCTGTACGGAGTGGAGGGTCGACCAGGTGGCACGGTCGAGCTCCCCGAGAGCGGTGTCGTCGGAGAGAACGGCAGGGCGCACGAGGTGGGTACGGAGCTCAGGCATGGCCGCCACTGTGCCACGCCCCGCCCGGTCACGTCATCGCATATCTGGGCGGACAGCGCGGCGGCGGCGGTCTGCGCCCTGCGGCAGGTGCGCCACTGCCGGGATGTCTCCCTACAACTGCTGTTCGAGTGATTCGGGCGTGACGAGTGACGGGGGCGAGGCACCCCGTACGCCGCTGCGGCAGGATGGGGCCATGGTGTACTCCCGTATCGCTGTCACCGGATCCACCGGACTCATCGGAACCGCGCTGGTGCGCTCGCTGCGGGCCGACGGACACGAGGTCGTGCGCCTCGTCCGGCACCCGGCGCGTGCCGGGGACGAGGTCGAGTGGGACCCGAAGCGGGGTTACGTCGACGGGGCGGGCCTGGTCGGCTGCGACGCCGTCGTCCATCTCGCCGGGGCCGGGGTCGGCGACCATCGCTGGACGGAGGAGTACAAGCGGGAGATCCGGGACAGCCGGGTGCTGGGCACGGCGGCGATCGCCGAGACGGTGGCCTCCCTCGACGTACCGCCGACGGTGCTGCTCTGCGGGTCGGCCATCGGCTACTACGGCGACACCGGGGACCGCGCGGTCGACGAGAGCGCGCCGCACGGCACGGGCTTCCTGCCGTCCGTCTGCGTGGACTGGGAGGCTGCCGCGGCTCCGGCGGAGGCGGCAGGCATCCGGACGGTGTATGCGCGCACGGGCCTGGTCGTCGCCCGGGAGGGCGGGGCCTGGGGGCGGCTGTTCCCGCTGTTCCGCGCGGGGCTCGGCGGGCGGCTCGGCAGCGGGCGCCAGTACTGGAGCTTCATCGCGCTGCACGACCACATCGCGGCCCTGCGGCACCTCCTCGACACGGAGTCGCTGTCCGGACCGGTGAACCTGACCGGCCCCGACCCCGTGACCAACGCCGAGGTGACAGCGGCGATGGGGCGCGTGCTGCACCGTCCGACGCTGTTCTCCGTCCCGGCGCCCGCGCTCCGGATCGTCCTCGGGGACTTCGCGGAGGACGTGCTGGGCAGCCAACGGGTACTGCCCGCACGGCTGCTGGACTCGGGGTTCACCTTCGCCTTCCCCGGCATCGACGGCGCCATCCGCGCGGCGCTGCACTGACCCCGCACGGTCGAATCACACGGGTGTGCGACCCCGTGCAACGATGCCCCGGGCCGCGCGCGACTGCGCCCGCACCGGACCCCTCCTAGCCTCGTGGCGAACTCGGGCATTCCGGGGGCCTGTTGGGGGCAAGAGCCTCCCACCAGTTGCGCCGACTCGGGGAGGGGCACGTGCTCAGCACGGCACACCACGCGGACGTCGTCATCATCGGTGCCGGAATCGCCGGCCTGTCAGCAGCCCATCAATTGACCAGTGCAGGGGTCAGCGTCAGCGTCCTGGAGGCCGGCCCACGCGTCGGCGGCCGGATGACCACCGAGGAGGTGGACGGGTTCCGGCTCGACCACATCGGCCCGCTCCTCAGCACCTCGTATCCGGAACTGCGCGCCGCGCCCGGCCTCGAAGGGCTCCTGCTGCGGAACTTCGCTCCGGGGGTCCTCGTCCACAGCGAGGGCCGCCAGTACCGGAACGGCGATGCGCGCCAGGTACGGGGCGCACGGGGCGCATTCAAGGCGGCGCGCGCCCTGGCGAGCGCCCCCCGCCCGCCGATGGGCGGGCCGATCGACCAGGCCAGGCTCGGCGCGGCCCTCGCCCGGCTCGCGACCACCCCGGCCGCCCGCATCCTGGCCCGGCCGGAGCGGACCGCGCTCGCCGCCCTGTCCACCCGCGGTCTGCCCTCGCGTACGGTCAACGGCTTCCTGCGCCCGCTGCTCGCCGCGCTGCTCAGTGACCCCGGGCTCACCACATCGAGCCGGTGCGCCGATCTCGCCCTGCGCAGCTACGCGCGCGGCCGGCTGTGCGTACCGTCCGGCGGCTCGGCCACGCTGCCCGAGCTGCTGGCGGCGGCCCTGCCGCCCGGCACCGTGCGGACCGGCGTCCATGTCACCGCCGCCGACACCACCTCCGTACACACCAAGGAACACGGCGAACTGGGCTGCCGTTCCCTGCTGCTGGCCACCGGTGCGAGCGCCGCCGCCGAGCTGCTGCCCGGCCTTCGGGTGCCGCCCTTCCATCCGGTGACGGTCCTGCACCACACCGCCCCCGCTCCCCCGCCGACCGGCGCCTCACTGCTGCTGGACGCCGACCGCTCGGGCCCGGTGGCCCACACCTGCGTGATGAGCGAGGTCGACCCCTCGCGCGCCCCGCACGGCCGGACCCTGATCACGTCGACGGTGCTCGGCACCCCGCCGCCCGATCTCGACCGCTCGGTCCGCATCCATCTCGCCGCGTTGTACGGCACCCCGACGGACGACTGGGAACTGCTGGCCGCCCACCACGACCCCGAGGCGGTCCCCGCCATGCCGCCCCCGCACGATCTGCGCCGCCCGGTCAGGCTGCTCGCCGGGCTGTACGTGTGCGGCGACCACCGGGACACGAGCACGGTGCAGGGCGCCCTGTCCTCGGGCCGCCGCGCGGCGCACGCCATCCTCGGCGATCTGGGCATCCGGCCCGGCCACCTGGAGGCGGAGCTGCGCGAAGCGGCCTGAGTCCGCCCCCGCACATCCTGCCCCGGTCCAGCCGATCCCAACCCCCCAACACCCCTTACAGATCGGATCTATCGCCCCACCTCCTGTTTTCGGGAGTGGTCCACACCACTCCCGCAAACACCCTTGTCGCGCGTCACATCTAACGCTACGGTCCTGGCGAAACCGGACTTCAGGAGACCGTAGTGCGCCGAGCCATGCCCGTTCCGCCGCTCCTTATAGCTCCAGTCATCGGATCTATCACTCCCGTCGTGGTGGCGAACGAGCCCCCGGACGAACCCGGATCGAGCACCAGCACCACAACGGCCGCCCCAGGGACGGCCGTTGTTCCCAGGCCGACCCAGCGGACCGAAGCGGGCGACCACACGCAGCTGTCGGCGCGGACCCGCATCCCGCTGCGCTCGATCGGCACCGACAAGGCCGGGCTGCGCGGTGATCTCGACGAAGTCACCACCTGGGACGAGGCGTTGAGCCCCGAACAGGTCCGGGCCGACTACGCGCACGACGACCGCTGACCCGAAGGGAACCCACAGTGCCCCGCACCCATGGCCGTACCCGTACCCGACTCGTCGGAGCGACGGCTCTGGCGGCCCTCGCCGGCCTCCTGACCACCCCGGCCTCCGCCGCGCCCGAACCCCCGTCGAAGGACTACGAGCCGACGGTGGAGTCCCTCAACAGCCACCCCACGCCCACGTGGTTCAACGACGACAAGTTCGGCATCTTCATCCACTGGGGCGCCTATTCGGTGCCCGCCTGGGGTCCGCGCGGCAGCTACGCCGAGTGGTACTGGAACTACATGAACAGCAAGGGCAGCGCCACCAACACCCACCAGAAGGACACCTACGGCACGGCCGCGAACTACGACGACTTCATCGGCCAGTGGAAGGCCGAGAAGTACGACCCGGACGCCTGGGTGAAGCTGTTCAAGGATGCCGGTGCCAAATACTTCGTGCTGACCTCCAAGCACCATGAAGGCGTCGCACTGTTCGACAGCAAGGTCAGCGGCCGCGACACCGTGGACCTCGGCCCGAAGCGCGACCTGGCGGGCGACCTGTTCAAGGCGGCACGCAAGGACACCGAGGGCGGGCAGCTGAAGGCGGGGTTCTACTACTCGCTGTACGAGTGGTACAACCCGTCGTACACCGGCAGCCCGGTCCGCAACCCGTACACCGGCGCCGAAGTCCCGTACACCGGCGCCCCGTCGGTCAAGGACTACGTCGGCGACTACATGGTGCCGCAACTGAACGAGCTGGTCGATCAGTACGATCCCGACATCATCTGGTGCGACGGGCAGTGGGACAAACCCGCCTCGTACTGGAAGACCGCGCCCGTCATCGCCGACTACTACAACCGAGCGAAGAACCGGGCACACCCGAAGGAAGTCGCGGTCGCCAACCGCTGCAAGATCGAGACCGGTGCGCTGGACAGCAAGGAACTCGACTTCCAGACACCCGAATACACGGTCAAGCCGGACATCGACCCGAACAAGTGGGAGGCGAGCCGGGGCATCGCGCACTCCTACGGCTACAACCAGAACGAGCCCGAGGAGGACCACCTCACCTCCGACCAGCTGATCGACTCGCTCACCGACATCGTCAGCAAGAACGGCAATCTGCTGCTCGACATCGGCCCGCGCGCCGACGGCACCATCCCCGAGATCCAGCAGCAGCGGCTGCTCGACATCGGCGCCTGGCTGAAGATCAACGGCGAGGCGATCTACGGGACGACCTACTGGCACCACGCCGAGGAGCCGACCGGAGACGACAAGGTCCGCTACACGGTGAAGGACGGCACGCTGTACGCGACCGCGCTGGAGTGGCCCGGCGCCGAACTCACCCTCGGCGCCGACACGCCCGTCGCCGCCGACTCCCGTATCACTCTGCTCGGTTCGGACGGCAGCGCACTGCCCTGGCACAAGGACTCCGCAGGCCGCGTGATCGTCGAGACGCCGAAGGACGGGGCGTCGGCCACCAGGAGCACGAGCGCGTACGTCTTCAAGGTCACCACTCCGGGCGTGAACACCCTCGTCCGCACGAGGACCGAGCTACCGAAGGAGCTCAACTCCGGGCGCGCCGCCGACGGCACCCTGACCCTGACCAACACCGCCCGCACGCGCGCCTCCGGGACCAGGATCGGGCTGTCCGGACCCGAGGGGTGGACCGTCACCCCGGCGGCCACCCGCGTGCACCCGCTGGCGCCGGGCGCGGACGCGAAGGTCCCGTTCACCGTGACGCCGCCCGCTTCCGCGGCTCCCGGTACGTACACACTGAACATCACCCTGCGCCACGGCCGTCTCACCACCACCACGGCGGTCAAGGTCACGGTGGCCCTGGAGAACCTCGCCCGGAACAAGCCGGCCACCCAGAAGAGCACCGCGTGGGACGCCCCCGCCTCCCGCGCCGTCGACGGGAACACCGACGGCTCCTTCGGGTCGGGCTCGGTGACCCACACCGCGGAGCCCTCGTCGCAGGCGTGGTGGCAGGTCGACCTGGGCGCTTCGAAGTCACTGTCCGCAGTCGACATCTGGAACCGGACCGACTGCTGCTCCGACCGGCTGAGGGACTTCTGGGTCCTGACCTCGGACACCCCGATCACGCCCGACGGACTCGATGAGGCACGGACCGCACCCGGTGTGACGGCGGTTCATGTCACCGGTCAGGCCGGACGGCCGTCCGCCGTGCAGCTCCCGGCGGGCACCTCCGGCAGGTACGTCCGCGTGCAACTGGCCTCCGGCACCAACCCGCTGTCGCTGGCGGAGGTCGAGGTGCGCGGGCACTGAGAGAGCCCTGCCGAAACGGGTGGTGGCCCGGACCGATCGCTCCCGGTCCGGGCCACCACCCGTTCCGTCGCGCAGGAGTCACGCGGAAGAGTCATCCGTGGTCCCTGGGAAGGGATCACCCGAGGGCCGCGACCCGGTCCCGGTACCCGCGTACCGCAGCCGCGTCCCGGTACGGCTCAAGGCGACGCTCGAAGTCCCGTACGTACTCCGTCGCCCGGACCGACCGCATCTCCACCGCCTGCTGCGCCGCCTCGGCACCGAGCAGACACGCCTGGTCGAGCTCGCCGAGCCCGAGCCGGGCGGACGCCAGCACCACCCGGCAGAACAGCCTGCTCCGGGCGTACCCCGGGGCGCGCAGCTGCAGCGAGCGCTCCGCGTGCTGGGCGGCTGCCCGGTACTGCTGCAGATCGCGGTGACAGTGCCCGAACTCGTCGGCGAGCTGCGCCTCGTCGAAGGAGCGCGCCCAGTACGGTACGTCGTCCCCGGGCCGGGCGGTCTCCAGCGCGCGTTCCGCCCGCGCCAGCGAGGCCGCGCAGGTCCTGGCCTCGCCGAGCACGCCGTGCCCGCGCGCCTCGACGGCATGCAGCAGGGCCATGACGACGGGCGGCGCCGACGAGCCAATGCCCTGCTGGGCGACGCGCGCCAGCTGGACGGCTTCCCTGCCGTGCCCGAGATAGATCGCCTGCCGGCTCATGGTGATCAGCACATAACTGCCGTACGCCCGGTCCCCCGCCGCCTGCGCGAGCCGCAGCGCCTGGACGAAGTAGCGCTGGGCGAGACCGTGCGCCGCGATGTCGTACGAGGTCCAGCCCGCCAGCCGGGTCAGATCGGCGGCGGCCGCGAAAAGCCGCCGCCCGGTGGTCTCCCCGTACGTCCCGCGGAGCATCGGCTCGGCCTCGTGCTCCAGGTAGCGGACGAGGGCCTGGCGGGCGTGGCCGCCGCCGTAGGCGTTGTCGAGGGTGCGGAAGAGCTCGCCGACGGAACGCAGGGCGGCGACATCGCCGCTGCTGACCTTCTGGCCGGATCCGCGGTCGGTCTGCCGCTGCCGGGGGACGCCGGGGGCACCGGTTGCCGATGGCACGAGGTGTACCGGAGGACCGGCGGAGGCGGAGGGTGACGCGGCGGACCCGGAGGGCCTGGCAGGCACGAACCCCCGGGCGCCGTATCGGCCCCCGGGCCCGCTCACCCCGTGCAATCCGTGCGCCCCCACGTGAGCCGTGGCGTGCGCCCCGGCGCGCGAACCACGGGACCCGTTGGCCCCCACCGGCCCGCGCTGCGCGCCGAGCACCGGCGCCGCCTGGGTCCCGCTGCCCCCGCCGGGGGCAGCCGTCTCGGTCCCCCGCCCCACCCACTCGTCGGCCCGTCCGATCAGCCAGTCGCGGCTGGGCACCACGAGCCCGGCCGGGGTGAAGGCGATCTTGCGCAGCTCCGCTTGGCTGCCCGAGTCCTTCCGCCACAGGCCGCTGACGATGTCCACCGCCTCGGCCGGAGTGGCGGCGAACTCCAGGCCGGCGTAGACGGGCGCACACCCGTCGAGGCCCAGGTCCTGCGCGGAGAGCCGGCGCCCGAGCCGCCGGGTGAAGACCTCGGCGATCAGTGCGGGGGTGGTCCCGCGCGGTTGCTGGCCGCGCAGCCAGCGAGTCACGGAGGTCTTGTCATAGCGCAGATCCAGGCCGTGTTCGAGACCGAGCTGGTCCACCCGGCGGGCGAGACCGGCGTTCGAGAATCCGGCTTCGGTGATGAGCGAGGCGAGCTGGCGGTTGGGGGTGCGCTGCGGAGGTCGTTCCGACATCAGCTGTACGGTCTCCTGCTTTCGGGGCCGGGCGGGCAGCCCTTATGGAACGGCGCGAATTTAGCTGGCCCTACGGCGGCCGCACTCTCCTTCGCTTCACATTCATCCGATCGTGTGAGGATTGGGGGTGGCACTGACGGGAACAACCTGCCGGGCCACCGCTCCCGGGGCGGTCGTACAGTGGCCCGGGGCGCGAATCAGTGCATGGTGACGTGGTTCCGGGGCACCCCCCGGCTCCCGGTACCGCAAGTAGGGAGGCATCTCCGTGAGTGAGCTTCGGTTCGTCCGGCTGGGATTCGGCGAGGAAGCCGTCGACTACCAGGAGGCCTGGCAGAAGCAGCGCGAGGTGCACGCGGCCCGGTTCGAGGACACGGTTCCCGACACCTGTCTGTTGCTGGAACACCCGCCGGTCTACACGGCGGGACGACGTACGACCGACAGTGAGCGTCCCCTGGACGGCACTCCGGTCGTCGATGTGGACCGCGGCGGAAAGATCACCTGGCACGGCCCCGGGCAGCTCGTCGGCTACCCGATCCAGAAGCTGCCGCGCCCGGTGGATGTCGTGGCGCATGTCCGCAGGCTGGAGGACGCGCTGATCCGTACGGCTGCCGAGTTCGGTCTGGAGACCAGCCGGGTCGAGGGCCGCAGCGGAGTCTGGGTGCTCGGTGACCCGGTCGAGGAGCGTCCGTCGCTCGGCGGCCTCTCCCTCGACTTCGACCCGCGGCTGCACGACGAGGAGTTCGACCCGCGACTGAACGGCCCCGAGTACGCCCCGTCCAACGCCGGTCAGCGCCGCGAGGACCGCAAGCTGGCGGCCATCGGCATCCGGGTCGCCAAGGGTGTGACCATGCACGGCTTCGCGTTGAACGTGAACCCGGACAACACCTGGTTCGACCGGATCGTGCCGTGCGGCATCCGCGATGCGGGCGTCACCTCGCTCGCGTACGAGCTGGGCCGCGACGTCACGATCGCGGAGGTGCTCCCGGTGGTCGAGAAGCACCTGAAGGACGTCCTGGAGAACGCGGAGCTCGCCCCGCGGGAGATCGACCGGGCCTCGGCCTGACCCGGAGCCCCGGGAATGGCCCGGCCCACCCCCTGGTTGCCCAGGGGCAAGAGCCACACCCCAACCGTACAAATAGCGGGCGTACCCTGGTGTTCGCCGAAGAATCGAAGTCGTAGGGAGCCGGACGTGTCCGCTGTCGCACCCGACGGGCGCAAGATGTTGCGCCTGGAGGTCCGGAACAGCCAGACCCCCATCGAGCGCAAGCCCGAGTGGATCAAAACCCGGGCGAAGATGGGCCCCGAGTACAACCAGCTGCAGAAGCTCGTGAAGAGCGAGGGTCTGCACACGGTGTGCCAGGAGGCCGGCTGCCCGAACATCTTCGAGTGCTGGGAGGACCGTGAGGCCACGTTCCTCATCGGTGGTGACCAGTGCACCCGGCGCTGTGACTTCTGTCAGATCGACACGGGCAAGCCGCAGGCGCTGGACCGGGACGAGCCCCGCCGCGTCGGCGAGTCGGTCGTCACGATGGACCTGAACTACGCCACGATCACCGGCGTCGCCCGCGACGACCTGGAGGACGGCGGAGCCTGGCTGTACGCGGAGACCGTGCGCCAGATCCACGCGCTGACGGCGGAGCGCGAGGCCGGTGCCACCAAGGTCGAGCTGCTGATCCCCGACTTCAACGCGGAGCCCGAGCAGCTGGCCGAGGTCTTCTCCTCGCGCCCCGAGGTACTCGCGCACAATGTCGAGACGGTGCCGCGGATCTTCAAGCGGATCCGTCCCGGTTTCCGTTACGAGCGTTCCCTGGAGGTCATCACGCGGGCCCGCGAGGCCGGTCTGGTGACCAAGTCGAACCTCATCCTCGGTATGGGCGAGACCCGCGAGGAAGTGAGCGAGGCGCTCCAGGACCTGCACGACGCCGGCTGCGAGCTCATCACGATCACGCAGTACCTGCGGCCCTCCGTGCGCCACCACCCGGTCGAGCGCTGGGTGAAGCCGCACGAGTTCGTGGAGCTGAAGGAGGAGGCCGACGAGATCGGCTACTCCGGTGTGATGTCCGGGCCGCTGGTCCGTTCCTCGTACCGGGCCGGCCGGCTCTTCCAGCAGGCGATCGAGCGGCGCGGCGCGGTCACGACCGCACCCACTGCCTGACCGGGACTGTGTGAATCCGAGCACAAGAAGCTACTGAACGGTACTGGCTGGATCGACGCGGCCCATACGCTCCCCGCAGGTCGGGGACGCGTATGGGCCGCGTCGGCGTGCGCGGCGCTCATATCAAGGTTTCATTGGTGTTTGACCGAAAGGTCATGCGCTGGTAACACCGAGCAGTGACTCTGGATGCACGCAGCGCAGTGGTTCTCACGGCTGCCGCCGCCACTGCTCACTGTCTCCAGTCCGCGCAATCAACTCCTGTAACCCACTCACTCCGCGCATCCGTTCCGAGGGGACTTCCACGATGCAGGCCGTGCCGGTACGCGCCACCGCCATTCCGTCCGTCACCGATGCTCTCCGCGCCGTCGAGTCGCTGCTGCTGGGCAGCGGCCAGCGCACCGCCCGCCGCAACGCCTGGACGGCCGTCCTCGAGGACCGCCGCCGGGCCAAGGACCGGGTCGAGACCGAGTACGTACTGGAGGCCGTGGCCGACCACCGTTCCTAGGCCACGTAAACTTCAGTACATGGCGAGGAAGGCAAACACTGACGGCGCGGACAGCGTCGAGAACGCGGGGCGACTCAAGCAGATCGCCCTGACCTACAAGATGACCCGGCGGACCGACCCCAAGATCGGTCTTGTCGTCACGGGTGTGGGAATCGTCACCTTCGGTGTCCTCCTCGCCATCGGCTTCTTGATCGACCACCCGATCTACCTGGGCATCCTGGGCTTCGTGCTGGCCCTCCTCGCGATGGCGATCGTCTTCGGGCGGCGTGCCGAGCGGGCGGCCTTCGGGCAGATGGAGGGACAGCCGGGCGCTGCGGCGGCGGTGCTGGACCGCGTGGGCCGCGGCTGGACCACGACTCCGGCGGTAGCGATGAACCGCAGCCAGGACGTCGTCCACCGGGCCGTCGGCAAGGCAGGCATCGTGCTGGTGGGCGAGGGCAACCCGAACCGGGTCAAGCCCCTGCTGGCGGCTGAGAAGAAGAAGATGGCCCGCATCCTCGTGGACGTACCCGTGCACGACATCATCGTCGGCAACGACGAGGGCCAGGTGCCGCTGAAGAAGGTCCGCACCAAGATGCTGAAGATGCCGCGAGTCCTGACCGGCCCGCAGGTGACGGCGGCCAACGACCGGCTGCGGGCGATGGGCGACCTGATGAGCAACATGCCGCTGCCGAAGGGCCCGATGCCGAAGGGTATGCGGATGCCGCGCGGCGGCAAGATGCGCTGACGCCGCACACTCGACGCACAAGAGGGCGGGCTGCGAACCTCGGTGGTTCGCAGCCCGCCCTCTTCACGTCTCCGCTCGTCGGACCGCTCTCAGATCCGCACCTGCACGGCGCGCGCGAGCCGGTCGTGCAGCCCGCGTCCGTCGCGGTCCCAGACCAGAGCCGGAATCGCCAGGCACAGCAGCACGCTCCGGATGATCACCCGCCCGAAACCGAGCCGGCCGCCGCCCTCGCCGACGACACGAATGCCCAGGATGCGCTTGCCCGGCGTACAGCCGACGGTCCCGACGGTGAGCACACTCAGTACGACAAAGATCCCGAGGGCCCAGTTCCCGGCCGCCTGCTGGTCACCGCGAGCGAACAGCCCGTATGCGATCAGCAGGCAGAGCGCCCAGTCGACGAAAAGGGCGCCGAAGCGCCGGCCGAGCGGCGCGATCGCCCCCGGCCCTTCTTCGGGCAGACCGAGCCGCTTGCCCCGGTAGCCGAAATCGGCGCCCATGTCCTCGGCGGCCGCACGCGGCCCGGAGAGCCACGATCCGATTGCTTGCCTGTTGTCCACCCGTCCACGGTACTGCGCCCGCCTTCCCGCCCTGCCGGGTGGGCCCCCTCCGGACGCGCGGACGCGGCCCCCGCCGCCGCCCCGGTACGCCTCCAAGCTGCCTTCGAGGTGCCGCCGACACCCGCCTCGGTTAACTTCTGCGAAACAAATGGGTCATGCTTGAGAAATCCGGTCTGCCTATGGTCGGGTCCAGCGTGTGCCACCGCACCGGCCGCACAACGAGCTACAACCCCGTCCCTCCCGGGCCGGGAGTAGGAGGAGTTGGATGTTCCAGAACGCCGACGACGCGAAGAAGTACATCGCCGACGAAGATGTCAAGTTCATCGATGTCCGGTTCTGTGACCTGCCCGGTGTGATGCAGCACTTCACCATCCCGGCAGCGGCATTCGACCCGACCGAGGAACTGGCCTTCGACGGCTCGTCGATCCGCGGCTTCCAGGCCATCCACGAGTCCGACATGGCGCTCCGGGCGGACCTGTCGACCGCCCGTGTCGACCCGTTCCGCCGCGACAAGACCGTCAACATCAACTTCTTCATCCACGACCCGATCACCGGCGAGCAGTACAGCCGTGACCCGCGCAACGTGGCCAAGAAGGCCGAGGCGTACCTCACCTCCACCGGCATCGCCGACACCGCGTACTTCGGCCCCGAGGCCGAGTTCTACGTCTTCGACAATGTCCGCTTCCAGACGTCGGCGAACGAGAGCTTCTACCACATCGACTCCGAGGCCGGCGCCTGGAACACCGGCTCGGAAGAGAACAACCGGGGTTACAAGGTCCGCTACAAGGGCGGCTACTTCCCGGTCCCGCCGGTCGACCACTTCGCCGACCTGCGCGCCGAGATCTCCCTTGAGCTGGACAAGAACGGCCTCCAGGTCGAGCGCCAGCACCACGAGGTCGGCACCGCCGGCCAGGCCGAGATCAACTACAAGTTCAACACGCTGCTCGCCGCGGCCGACGACCTGATGCTCTTCAAGTACATCGTGAAGAACGTCGCCTGGCGCAACGGCAAGACCGCGACCTTCATGCCGAAGCCGATCTTCGGCGACAACGGTTCGGGCATGCACGTCCACCAGTCCCTGTGGGCCGGCGGCAACCCGCTGTTCTACGACGAGCAGGGCTACGCGGGTCTCTCGGACATCGCCCGCTACTACATCGGCGGCATCCTCAAGCACGCACCGTCGCTGCTGGCCTTCACGAACCCGACGGTGAACTCGTACCACCGCCTGGTCCCCGGCTTCGAGGCCCCGGTCAACATGGTCTACTCGCAGCGCAACCGCTCCGCCGCGATGCGTATCCCGATCACGGGCTCGAACCCGAAGGCCAAGCGCGTCGAGTTCCGCGCCCCGGACCCGTCGTCCAACCCGTACCTGGCCTTCTCGGCGCTGCTGATGGCCGGCCTCGACGGTGTGAAGAACAAGATCGAGCCGGCCGAGCCGATCGACAAGGACCTGTACGAGCTGGCTCCCGAGGAGCACGCCAACGTCCAGCAGGTCCCGACCTCGCTCCCCGCCGTCCTGGACGCCCTGGAGGCGGACCACGAGTACCTCCTCGCGGGCGGCGTCTTCACGTCCGACCTGATCGAGACGTGGATCGACTTCAAGCGCACCAATGAGATCGCCCCGATTCAGCTGCGCCCGCACCCGCACGAGTTCGAGCTCTACTTCGACATCTAAGATCGCCGCAGGTCAGAGCGGGTTTCCTCTCGCCTGGGCCGTCTGTGGGCCGTCGGCCGTGTTCTTCCACCCTCGGAAGACGCGGCCGACGGCCTTTTCTTTGGACGCCGCTCAGGCCGCGACGGGCGCCATGATCACACGCGCCAAAGCAGCTCCTGGCCAAATTCGCTCCGCCGACCTTCGACGCCCGACGGCGGCACTACCTGGGCCATTCTCACCTGGGCTGCGTGCTGGTCTGGGTAGGGCAGGCGGTTGGGCTGGTGGATGCCGGGCGGGCCGGTAGAGGCTGCAAAGGTGTGCAGACGGGTGTGGCAACTCCGATGAGTTCGACCAGGCCGGTGCCGCCGGTGGGCGGGGCGAGTGCGGACCAGTTGTTGGCGAGCCAGACGTTGCCGGACTGGTCGAGCTGGACAGCGGTGAGGTGCTGGATGGAGTTGCTGCGGTAGCCGTTGGGCGGTGACAGCAGGGAGCCGGTGGAGGAGCCGGGCGGGCAGGCGCTGGTATTCACGCCGCACAGGACGGAGACGGAGGGGGCGCCGAAGCCGGCGACCCATACGCGGTCGGATCCGTCGATGGCTATGGACCAGGGAGCGATGGTCGTGGGCAGTTTGTACACTCCTGTGACCTTTCCGTTGGGCCCGAGTTCGGTGACCGAGTTGCTGAGGAAGCTGGGCACCCAGACGTTGTTCCGGGAGTCGACGGCGAGTCCGAGGGGCCAGTCGAGCGAGGTGTCCTTGATGGGGGAGAACGAGGTCGGCTTGAAGTCGGGTCCGATGACGGTGACACTGCCGCCCGCGTGGCCCTTGAGGGGGCGTGTGTCCATGAGTTTCGCCCCGTTGAGGCGGGCGTTGGAGACCCAGGCCCGGCCGTAGCCGTCGATCTGGATGGAGAACGGGTGGTCGAGGCCACCGCCGGTGATGGTGATCGCCTTTGCGGGGTCACCATGGGGGTAGACGATCACGCTTCCCTTGCCGCGGTTGCCCTTCAGGCCGTAGAAGTTGGCGATCCAGATGTTGCCCTTCTGGTCGACGGCGGTGCCCTGAGGGTGGTTGAGGTCGCCGTTCTTGAATCCTGTGTCGGGCGACAGTGGTTTGCCGGTCGACGAGTATTTCGACATGGCGTTGCCACCGTAGCTGGGCACCCACACGGATCCCTCGTGGTCAATGGCGATGCCCCAGGCTCCTGCCTTCATGCCGCCGCCGGTGATGGGGCTGTTGAGGGTCGGGTTGCCCACCGCGTCCTGCACCGTGACGTAGGGGCTGGGGTTTCGTGTTCCCGGCAGCCAGTTGTTGGAGGCCCAGACGTTGCCCTTGGCGTCGATGGCGATACGGCCGGGAGCGTAGACATCGCGGGCGGTGTAGTGCAGGGCCAGGACCCAGGCCGTGGGTGCCACGGTGAGCGCGGGGGTGTAAGTGTGTGCCTGCCCGGCCAGGGCGTACAGCTCGCCGGTGGCCAGTCTCGGGTTGCGGGCAAGGTTGAGCACCGCTTCTGTCGTGTCTCCCGGTGCTCTCCCACCTTGTGGTGTTGCCAGGCGCAGCATGCCTCGGCAGCGTCCGGTGTCCGCTCCCGGCGCACAGAGAGAAACGAGGTTGGCCAGGGTTCCGAGGGTCGCCAGGGTGTCGTTCTTGCTGCCGTTGTTCTGGTCGGTGACGACCTTGCCGGGTTTCCCTGTGGCCGGGTCGGCAAGGTTGTGGGACGTGGCTGCGGCGTTCTCCAGGCCGGGGCTCGGCCCGGTGATGCCGCGCTGGTCGGTGAACTGGGCCAGTGCGTAAGTACCGGCGACGGTGGTGAGTTCGTTGACCGTGACCGCGGATTGAGAGCGCTGCGGCACACCGCCACCTGGACCGACTCCCACAACGGAACGCAGACGCAACGACCGGTCGCCAGAAGTTGCGGCTTCGACGTACAGCACAGAGCCCGTGCGCTGGTGGGACCGGATCTGGAAGGCTCCGTTGGCGTCGGTGGTGGCGCTCCCTAGTTCCCGGACGCCTTGCCGGTCTCCGGCGAAGAGTGTGACGTTGGCATGGGACAGCGGCTTTCCGGCGATGGTGACTGTTCCGCGCAACGGAGCCGGCGTGGTGGGAGGCGTGGTTGCGGGGAGTCCCGTCAGGGCCAGTGCCGTGGTGGCCAATGCGGTCAGGGCGGTGACTGAGCGGTGCCGAGAGGGATTTGCCCTTCCAACGCTGCGCGAGTTTCGGAG